>JABIYQ010000292.1 GCA_018702715.1 Desulfobacula sp.
AATTTGTTTTCCAAGCCGATTCAGGAGGGACTCCTTTCTCATCCCAACCCATGGCAGTGTAATACTCCTGTAGCATAACTTTAAAATTCTGCAACGTTAACCCCTTGCTGCTGTTTTTTTCTATAAACATTTCCGGAATCATGTCCTCAATATCCCCTTTTTCATGCCGTATATTGAAAAGTTTCTCAAGTGTTGCAATTTTTTCTCCTGCATCAAATAGATCTTTTTTTGAAAAACTTAAATCTGTCAGTCCATTGATAAGTCTTAGTTCGTTTTCAAGGTTAAAGGATCTTAAAAGAGATAATACAGGTACCTTGCAAAGACCCAGGCTATCAATAATGATATTGGTGGTAACTGCTTTTTTTATCACCCACCCTTTTGCACAAATAGATTTAATATTAACGGCTTCGTGGGTTCCAAACTCTTTTTTTGCCTGTTCTTTGGTCCAGCTGTATTCAAGGGATGCATACACATTATTATAATCACCACCGCGGCTGGATACGGCATATCCAAGGGCGGTGCCCATAATTGCCGACGGATGATAAGCCGTCAGCTCAAGCCCCTTGATATGGGCAGCATATTTTGATGCACCATTGCCGATGAGTTGAGCTGCTTTTCTGACACCAAGACATAAAATTTTTCCAAGACCTTTGCCCTCAACCATCTGAAAAATTAATTTTTCCATGGTGTCGGCATTGCCCCAGGAAAGATCGAGATCTCCAACCAGATTTTCCGGTAATAATTTTTTTTCAAAAAGATCCATGGCAAATGCAATAACAGAGGCTGTCGAGGTGCTGTCAACTCCCAGACGGCTGCACAGATTATCCAGTTTAATGATCTGGGTAAGATCTTTAAGACCACATTTTGGGCCAAGATTAAGAACAGGTTCAAATTCAGGTCTTGTAAAAAGCCTGTTTTTCTCCAATCCATCCAGCTTAAGTTCAGCTTTGCATTGTACAGGACATCGAAAACAACCGCTGGACCGGACAATATTTTTGTCAAGCTTTCTTGCATCTATTTTTTCAATGTATTTAGTTCCGATTTTACCATAATTTTTCCTGCCCATGACGCCAAGGTCGTTTACCCATTTTACATATCCTGAACTGCCATATTTTGAAAAAAAATTAAACTCAGATGAATTTTTTATTTGGGACACATAGGCTTTAACAGCTTCTTTCTGTATTGGTGTGGTCGCAGGAAAATGTTTATGGCCTCCTTTACAAATCACAATTGCTTTAAGATTTTTTGACCCCATAACCGATCCCATTCCCGTTCTACCGGCAGCATGATCTTTTTCCGTCATAATCGCCCCAAACTTTACCTTGCCTTCTGCTCCAGGCCCGATGGTCAGGATCTTTAATTTTTTATCTTTATGGGATCGTTTAATAATTTCCTGGGTTTCAAAAGTATCACGTCCCCAGAGATGGGATGCATCCTCAAGACGGGCTCCTTTTGAATCAATATAAATAATGACCGGTTTTTTTGATTTTCCTTTTATGACGATAGAGGCAATGTTACAGGACCTGAGCCAGGCTCCTGCATACCCGCCAATATTTGAGCTTCCTAATATTCCCGTCAAAGGCGAAAGCGCATTAAGATGCAGCCTCGATGAGGTGGGAGCAGACGAACCTGTAAGAAGTCCGCAGGACATCAGGAGTATGTTTTCAGGGGCCATAGGATGTGTTCCAGAAACAAGATTATGATAAAGATACCAGATATTAAATCCACGGCCGCCTAGAAACTCCTTTGCAGTTTCCGGGAAGGTTGAAACACAGCAATCACTTGAACCTAAGTCTACATTAAGCAATTGTCCATATTGTTTTGTTAAACCCATCTTATAGTCTCCATTCATAGTCTGGCTGCATTTGATAAAGGCGTGTTTTATCATAATATTCACCAAACAAAAAGTTCAATTTAATAAACTTTAAATATGGCGTTTAGTAGCATTAAATTTGACTGAAAATCAATTCAATTAATGCATGATAACAATTCATGGTCTCCAATTATTATAAGTTCAAAAGGCAAGGATGAAATTGTCCGTCCTGTTTTGTGGTCGTGTTATGCATAGATTAAAAAATTGATCAATCGGGATGGGAAAACCATATTTTTTATTAACTTACATCGGATTAACTTGACAAAAAACCCTATTTTATCTTAATAATACTTGAATCTATAGTGTTTTCCGATATTTAAATCGTCAAACACTTTCCATCATCAGTGCTGAAAAAATTTAGGATGAATATGAAACATATGGATATAAGAATACTGGTTGTAGATGATCTTCCAATGAATATCGAACTTTTGGTAGAGATCCT
>JABIYQ010000020.1 GCA_018702715.1 Desulfobacula sp.
CCCCTACAAAAGATTCTATAGCTACTGCCATACCGTCAAATTTTTCAAAATACAGATCAATTCCCTTCCTGAAATTTTCTTCCCCTATCAATTGATGGATCATCCTGACTAGTTCGGAGCCCTTTTCATAAACCGTCATGGTATAAAAATTATCCATTTTGATATATGAGGCAGGCATTACAGGATGGGCCATAGGACCTTGGTCTTCGGGAAATTGTTGCCCCCTTAAATTTTTAACACATGTAATTCTTTTAACACTTCTTGAATTCAAGTCTGAAGAAAATTCCTGGTCCCTGAACACGGTCAAACCTTCCTTCAGGCTTAACTGGAACCAGTTTTTAAGGGTGACCCTGTTGCCCGTCCAGTTATGAAAATATTCATGACCTATAACCCCTTGAATATTCATGAAATCTTCATCAGTAGCAGTTTTACCATCAGCCAGAACATATTTGGAGTTAAAAATATTTAATCCTTTATTCTCCATGGCTCCAGCATTAAAATCGTTTATGGCCACGATCTGGTAAAGATCCAGATCATATTCAAGGCCAAACCTTTTTTCATCCCAGGCCATAGCCTGTTTTAAAGATGTCATGGCATGATCGCATTTATCAATATTTTCTCGTTCAGAATAGATTTTTAAATCCACTTTTCTGCCGGAACGGGTTATAAAGTGATCTTCAATATGGGCTATATCTCCTGCCACAATTGCAAACAGATAACTTGGCTTTTTAAATGGATCGTCCCATTTGACAAAGTGCCTGTTGTTGTCAAGATTTCCTGACTTAACCCTATTGCCGTTAGAAAGCAAAACAGGATATTGGATTTTATCGGCAATAATAGTGCAGGAATATTTTGCCATAACATCAGGTCTGTCTGGAAAAGGGGTTATTTTTCGAAACCCCTGGGGTTCACATTGGGTGCACAAAATATTGCCTGATTGGTATAATCCTTCAAGGCTTGTATTCTCATGGGGTTTTAAAATATTTGTAATTTCAAGTTCAAAGGCATCCGGTGTTTTTGTTAATTTAAAGAATTCTTCATCAGTTTCATATTCATGGGGCAGCAATACCATACCGTCTGCAATGACTGAAACAATATCAAAGGTGCCTTTATCAAAAACAAGTGAGGTGGCTTTATCGGCAGATGTCTTATTTTTTCTTATTTTCAAACTTGAGGTAACCTGAGTATGATTTTCCTTAATTTCAAAAGTCAAATCTACCTGATCAACAAAAAAGACCGGAGGTGTGTAATCTTTAAGATATATTTTTTTAGGAGTTTTCATGGATAAAAAAATAAACCCGGAATATCAAATTGTCAATTAAAGATGTGGTGTGAGATAAAAGATGTAGTTGAGAAGGGACAGATAATTGTCCACTAGTTTTTCCAAAATATAAAAAATTAAAGAAAGAAGGGGAATAATTTAATTTGTTTGTCATAGTTTTTATAATGAAATTATTTTTCATTAAACTTTGAAAGATTTTTATCGTGTTCGAAGCGTGAATTCCATTGACAAGAAAGCGGTTTTAAGAAATGATATAGTTTCTATATTTAGGTTTGATTTATAAAATAAAGGTTTTGAAAATATAGGATTATGAACTTTCAACAGCAGACCACACCATTAAAACCAGATCAGATACTTGAAATCATAATAAGGCGCAGGTGGTTAATTGTTCTCCCTCTTTGCATTGTTCTTACCATTGGCTTTTTTTATACCCTTACAGCACCTAAAACCTATATGGCATCCACAACAATTCTTATCCAGCCTCAAAAGGTACCCACAGACTATGTTCAGTCAATTGTTACATCAGACTCTCAGCAAAGAATAAACACGATTTCCCAGCAGATATTAAGCAGGACCAATCTTGAAAATATTATCAACCAATTCGGACTTTATCAGGATGCTGAGAACATGTATCCTGAGGATAAAATAAACAGCATGAGGAAACGTGTTGTAGTGACGCAAACAAGCAGCCGACGTCAAAGCACGGAGGCTTTTGCCATATCCTTTACTGGCAGCAACCCTGAAATCGTGATGAATGTAGCCAATAAACTGGCCAGCTATTTTATGAATGAAAATCTTAAAGCCAGAGAAGTTCAGGCCGTGGGAACCAGCGATTTTCTTGAATCAGAACTTGAAAAAATCAAATTAAAGCTTGAGGCCCGGGAAAAAGAGATCGCAGCGTACAGGGCAAAACATATAGGAGGATTGCCAGGTGAGTTGGAAACAAATTTAAGGACCCTTGACAGGCTTCAATTGCAATATTCCAATGATTTAAATACCCTTAGGGATACACAAAATGACGTAGCCCTTTTAAAAAATCAAATTTCAGAATTAAGGGAAATGGAGGAAGGTGGCAGGGCTGCTCTGCAGGCAGGTGGCACACTTGCAGGGATACAAACCTTATCGTCGCTGGAACAGCAATATGAGCAGGAAAAAAGACAATTGGACGAGTTCCTGTTAAAATATACAGACCAACATCCTGAAGTTATTAAATTAACAAAAAGTGTGGCTGAACTTAAGAAAAAGGTGGAAAAAGAAAAAGCTGAGAATACTAGTGGAAGATCAAGCTCATTGAGCACAAGCGCATTATCTTCCAATAATACTGTTTTACTACAGCATGAATTCACGCTCAGGCAAATGGAAAATGATATACGCAATCTAAAAGAAAATATTCAGAAGATTAGAAAAACAATGGGGATTTATCAGAGAAGAGTTGAGGATACCCCTAATAGAGAGCAGGAACTCCAATCCATACAAAGGGATTATAATAATATTAAAGACAGTTATAACTCTCTTCTTGCACGACGTCTTGAAGCTGAGCTTGCGGTGAATATGGAGAAAAAACAAAAAGGAGAGCAATTCCGTATTCTTGATTATGCAAGACTTCCTGAAAAACCTATTTCGCCGGATGTCCGGATGCTCTTTATGCTTTCCCTTGCAATAGGACTGGGCCTTGGCGGAGGGACGGCTTTCTTACTTGAATTTTTAAATCCTACCCTGAGACGGGATGAACAGATTGAAACGGAAATTGGTTTGCCCATACTGGCATCAATCCCTCCTTTGGAGCAACCAGGGGCTGAAAAGAAAAAATGGATAGGCTTGATTGCCTTTGTTATTGTGTGCATTTATGCATTAGCCATATTTTCAGCTTTTTCCTTTTTTTATTTAAAAGGTATTAATAAAACCCTTGATTTCATACAAACAATTATTCAAATTTAATATTGGAGTGATCTATTGGGAAATAATTTCAAGGCACCGGGGAATTCACATCAACACAACCAAATCCGGAAAGACACTGAGAATGATTCTTTTTCTGGAATTAGGTTAAATCCTGATGTTGTTGAGACCTATTATATTGATCCTGTGCTGGTTACCGGCCTTGAGCCG
>JABIYQ010000061.1 GCA_018702715.1 Desulfobacula sp.
AATAACGCAACTATGCAAGCCTGACCCCAGGACCCCATGTCAAGCGGTTTTTAAATAGGACAAACAAAATCAATGAGCAGACCTGACCAGCCATTTGCCTTATATGAAAAAATCAAAAAAAGTGTTGTAAAAGATATTGAGTCGGGAAAGCTGAATCCCGATGATAAAGTGATGTCGGAAACAAAACTTGCAAAATCTTTTAATGCTTCACGAATGACTGCAAACAGAGCCTTAAAAGAACTGACTGAAGAAGGAAGAATTGTCAGGATACAGGGAGTTGGAACCTTTGTGGCCAGGCCCAAACCTGATGCAGCGCTTCTTGAAATTAAGAGCATAGCAAATGAAATTGCTGACTGGGGCGGAGTGCATTCATCCAAAATTCTGGTATTAGAAAAAGAAAGAATTACATCGATTTTAGCTCAAAAAATGAATCTTAAGATTGATGAACCAATTTTCCATTCCATTATTGTTCACAGGGATAGAGAAGTTCCTGTCCAGTATTCCGAACGCTTTATCAATCCAAAAGTCGCGCCCCATTATTTAAGCCAGGATTTTAGTAAAATTACGCCGAGCGACTATCTTTTACAGGTGGCACCGGTCCAGCAGGCAGAGCATATTATTGAGGCGGTAAATTGTAATAGCAAAATTCAAAAATTATTAAAGATTAAACAGGCAGAACCCTGCCTGTCTCTTAAAAGACGCACATGGTCTTATGACATGGTGGCAACTTACAGCATCATCATTTCTCCGGGATCAAGATATAAACTGGTTGGAAAATTTATGAGGGGATAAAAAATGAAAGATCAAATCGTTTTGCGTGGGAGTGATTTTCTTCTCGAAGACCTGGTTCAAATAGCAAGAAATAAAGTCGGCATTACAATATCCCATCAGGCTGAAGCCAGAATCAATAAGGCGCGCGATCTTATTGACAAATGGGTGAAAGACGGGGAAAGAATTTATGGCGTTACTACAGGGTTTGGAGCCTTGTCCGATGTAAATATTTCCTATGAGGACACAAAAAAACTTCAAAAAAATATTTTATTCAGCCATGCTGCAGGAATCGGCAAGGATTTAGACAATGACGTGGTCAGGGCCATGATTGCGTTGCGGGTGAACGATTTTTGCCGCGGTAATTCAGGACTGAGGCTTGGAACCATTGAAATGCTTACTACCATCTTAAATGCCGGTATTGTACCAGTGGTACCGGAAAAAGGATCTGTTGGAGCAAGCGGCGATCTTGTACCAATGGCCCACCTTGCCCTTGTGTTAATTGGGAAGGGAGAGGCTTTTGTTGACGGTAGGAGAATGTCCGGTGCCAGGGCCTTAAAGAAAAAATCAATCAAACCCCTTGTGCTTGACTCAGGAGAAGGGCTTGCCTTGATCAATGGAACACAATTAATGATTGCCCTGGGGGCTCTTGCCCTTCATGATGCTTTAAACCTTTGCAAACATGCAGATATCGCGGCAAGTATGAGTCTTGAAACCCTCATGGGTACAAGGTCTGCCTTTGACCCGAGGATTCACAATGCAAGACCCCACAAAGGCCAAATCAAAGCTGCTGATAACATGCTCAGGATTACGGATAATTCAGATATTATATCGTCCCATCACGACTGTTCAAGTGTTCAGGATGCCTATACCTTAAGATGTTCACCACAGGTCCATGGCGCTTCCTGGGATGCCTTTGCCTATGTGGATAATGTGATCAGAGTAGAGATGAATTCATCCACTGAAAACCCCCTGATTTTTCCGGAATCAGAAGAATTTCTTTCTGGTGGGAACTTTCACGGCCAGCCTTTGGCCCTTGCCTGCGATTTTTTAGGTATTGCCATAGCAGAACTTGCCAATATTTCGGAACGGCGGATAGAAAGACTTGTCAATCCACAACTCTCAGGCCTTCCCGCATTCCTTGTGGAAGACGGAGGGCTAAATTCAGGGTTCATGATTGCCCAGTATGCTGCAGCCTCCCTTGTATCTGAAAACAAAATCCTTGCCCATCCGGCATCTGTGGATTCCATTCCCACTTCGGCAAACAAGGAAGACCATGTCTCAATGGGGTCTATTGCTGCCAGAAAGTGCCGGGAAATTGTCGCCAACACAGAAGAGGTCATAGCAATTGAATTGTTGTGTGCAGCCCAGGGAATCGACCTGTTTACCAACATAAAAGCAGGTGATGGAACCATGGCAGCCTATGAAGTTATCAGAACCCGGGTTGATTATATGAAAGAAGACAGGATCCTTTCAGCAGATATTGCCAAAGTAAAGGATTTGCTTAAAGATGGCAGTATTGTTAAGGCTGTGGAAGATAAAGTCGGAATGTTGTATTAGGCAGGATCAGCCGGAGATTTTGACAAGTTTGAGATCTCCCCATAAACCAATGCTTTCCCCTTTAATTATAACAATCCCCAGAATGCCGGGGATGTTTTTGCCGATATCAATGACTTCTTTAATATCAGACTCGACCCTTACCATATTACCCAGGGATGTGGCAACGGCATCTGCCAAAGGGCATGACCTTGAAAGCACTGTGGCTGCATCAGCCTTGCCAAAGCTTTTTGAATGGCCCAAAGTGCCTGAAGAGGTGCATATTCCATATGGTTTATTCTTTTTTTTAACCCGGATGCCTGTGGTCATACTAAAAGGTGTGTTTTCAGCATAAATACTGAAAATGGTTTCAGTATCAGATTTAACAAAAATATCCCCCCCGTTTTCCACAAAAACTTGCCGGGTATTTTCCAAAAGGCAGGTTCCTGTATATTCTGCAACTGCTCCTGCCACGGCTGCCATGGGTCCGACTTTGGCCAGCTTTGCCGCCTCAACCATGTCCCTGATAATTTTGGGTGCCGGACCCGGATTATTTAAAGGGACAAGGGAAGTTGCAAACCGGGGAAAGAGCTTAATATAAGTCTCGATAGCATCTCTGCAGGTTAACACAGAATGTATAGCCTTTTGACTCAGATCTGTTTGGGCCTGAATATTAAGGTTGGTCTCTTTTACTGTGATATCAAAAGAGACAAGGCCTTTTTTTTGATGCTGCTTTCTATAGGTGCGATTCTCAAACATTTTCAATGGATGTGGGTTTTAAATGATCCGGTGCCTGGCGAATAAAATAAGAATCTGTCATGCCGGAGACATAATCTCTGACAATTTCAGGGTTTGATTGATTATTTCTGTATCCATCAGACATGCCGTTTAAAAAATCAGTAAAAATAATAGATTGCTCATCTCCTTTTTCAAGAGCGGTCAGGTATTTTTCAAACAGAAAAGTAAAAATATCTTTAATGGAAGACAAATGGTTTTTAATAACAGGGTTTTTATAAATATGTTTATAATTAAATGTCTTAAGTTTTTTTAGGGCAGAAGACACCTGTTCTGAAAACCCGATAAAAGGTTGATCCATGCTGTTTGAGATCAGATCTGTCACAAGATTAAAAACAATGGTGCCGTTTGTCTTGCCAAGTATTTGTTTGCATGTATCCGGTATGGCCTGTCTTTTCACAAGATCCAGGCGGATGGCATCCTCCAGATCCCGGCCAATATAACTTATGGTATCAGCCATTCTCACAACGCAACCTTCCATGGTCATGGGGATTTCATTGCAGACCCTTTCTTTTTTTATGTTTTCCATCATGAGATCAAAATCCATAAAAGACCTGTTTTTTTGAGGCACAAGTTGCCTTACATGGGCTTCACCATTATGACAGATAATGGCATCCATAGCTTGAAGGCTTAAATTCAATCCTTTGCCGTTTTTTTCGATCCTGTCGAGAAACTGGATGCTTTGAAGATTATGATGGAAAAACCCTGCACCCTGTTCATTGGTAAACTTTGAAAGAAATCGTTCACCATCATGTCCAAAGGGGGCGTGACCGATATCGTGGCCAAGGCTTGCCGCTTCAATAAGGTCTTCGTTTAATCCCAGATATCGGCCAATGGTTCTTGCAACTCTTGAGACCAGTTGAACATGGATGACCCTGTGAGTTAAATGATCGTTATTGATAAGGGAAAAAACCTGGGTTTTATCAATATATCTTGTAAAGGCAAGGGAGTTTAAAATCCGGTCGGAATCAGCAGAAAATGCTTGGCGGTATTCGTTTTCAGTGAATTTTTCTTTGTGGCGTCTTTGGGCAGTATGACTGAAACAGGCCCGGGAACAAAGATTTTCTTCCTCTCTTTGATTCAGAAGATCTTTTAATTCCCTGGCCTTTTCAAAATTATCATTCAAT
>JABIYQ010000349.1 GCA_018702715.1 Desulfobacula sp.
GCTTTATATCTATTATTTTGACGGCGTTCCCTTTGTTGAAGAAGGAGAGCAAAATAATGAAACCTATCTTGGAACATGGGTGGAAGAACAGATTGCCTTTCTTTTTTTTTCTGTTTCAGCAGATGATACAATTGATGGCATTCTTAAAAATAATAAAGGCATCAATTTGATTGAAAAATATGAAATGACGGGTGAACAATGGCATGGAGATAAAATCGAGCCTTATTTTGTGAATGATCTGTGTATTTATCCGCCATGGAATAAACCTTTTGAAAATGATGCGGCCATTAAAGGAATCATGCTGGATCCGGGTGTGGTGTTTGGAACGGGCAGGCACCAGACAACAGAAGACTGCCTTTATCTTATCCATCGATTGTGTACGGCAAACAAGATAGAATCTGTTCTGGATATTGGTACGGGGACAGGGCTGTTATCCCTTGGGGCTGCGGCGCTTGACTGTAAACGTGTGATGGCCTGCGATTTCAATCTCCTTGCAGTTAAAACCACACTGAACAATATTCGTCTTAACAAATTTGACGACAGGATTCTGGCTTTCCAGGCAAGGGGGGAACAGATAATGGGTATACCCTGTGATCTTTTGGTTGCCAATATCCATTATGATGTCATGCAATACATGATTGAAAGTCCGTTTCTCCTTGAGAAAAAATACTTTATCCTGTCCGGACTTCTCAATTCAGAAGCTAAAAAAGTATTGACATCATTGTCACAAAAAAATGTTCATATCATTGAAAGACGCTGCCCCGACGGGATCTGGAATACCATCCTCGGCAAACCCTTGACTTAAATCACATGCAAACCTTTTTGTATTGTAACTATTCAGCTCTTACGCTTGAAACCTTCCTGTCTGATGGATATTTGTTTCGATGCTAAACGCTTAACCTCCTGCAATATTCATCAGACAGGGCTTTAGGGATAGCTTTTTTTTAGCGGGCTGAGCAATTACTTTGTATTTTATATTGGATTTCAGAAAAGAGCATGTTAATTTAACCATCTGTATGAAATAAATTTTAACAGATATGGAAGGAATGAAGATGAGTTTATTTACGATAGATAATGAAAAATGTGATAAAGACGGTATTTGTGCACTGGAATGCCCCGCTCATATTATTAAAATGACAAAACAGGGTCCTGCACTCATACAGGGTGCCAAACAGTTTTGTATCAGGTGCGGTCATTGTGTGGCGGTTTGTCCAAAAACCGCTTTCAGTCTGGAATTTCTTTCACCGGACCAGTGCATGCCCATTGAAAAACAGCTTGTACTTACTGCAAATCATGCAGAACATTTTTTAAGATCCCGCAGATCTGTCCGGCGGTACAAGAATAAGCCGGTGCCAGAGGATATTTTAGAAAAAGTGCTGACCATTGCATGCTGTGCACCTACTGCCAGTAATAATCAACCCGTAAAATGGCTTGTTGTTAATGGGGAAAAAGCAGTTGGTAAAATCGGTGCACACGTTATTGACTGGATGCGATACGCACTTAAGACCCATCCGCAAATGGCCAAGCTATATAATCTGGAAACCTTGATTACTAAATGGGATAAAGGGGAAGACAGAGTATGCAGGAACGCTCCCTTGATTGTATTTGCATATGCCTCAGATGCTTTTCCCAGCGCAGCAACTGACTGCCATCTCGCATTGGCATATTTAGAACTTGCATTACCCGGATTTAATCTTGGAAGCTGCTGGGCAGGGTATGTTAACTCTGCTTTCGGCCAGTGGCCCAACCTTGCCGCTCATTTGAAATTACCTGAAAAACATACCTGCCATGGTGCACTTATGGTGGGATTCCCAAAATTAAAGTATTACAGGGCACCTAAAAGGAATACCCCGGATATAAGATATCATGCTGGATAAGGATAAAGTTATTTAGCGCCGCGTTCTTCCAGGACTTTTTTTAAAACAGTTAAAGCTGTGTTCGCAGCAGGTACTCCTCCATAAATACTGGTCTGGAAAATAACTTCTGCAATTTCTTCTTTTGTGCAACCCACATTCAGGGCCGCATGGGTATGGAGTTTGAGTTCATCTGGTTTTGAAAGAACTGTTAAGGCTGCAACAGTAATGAGTTGCCGGGTTTGATGTGGGATCTTTTCCCTTGAATACATCTGGCCTGTTATATACAGGGACATATCACGGGCAAGGTCCTTATCAAAATGTTTCCAAAGGTTGTAAGGTTTTTCCTCTTCTTTGACAGTGGAAAAATAAAGCTTTGCAGTTTTGCCTGTTTTTTTGGCGATCTCTTTTGGGTCCAACCTGTCCTCCTTAATGAAATGGCATGGAGAGCAAGTTAAAAAAAAGCACTTGCTCTCCACGGCGATATCTTTAATTATCTGTTGGCTTTTCTGAAACCAAGCTGATCCAGTGCTATAATCCATTTGCAGATATTTGTAGAACCTTCAACCATGGAATAGGTCGGAGCATCCCTGTAGTATCTGGCAACGGGATATTCTGTGGAGTATCCATAGGCACCCAGGATTTTCATGGCAAAGTTGGCGGATTTTGTAGCTATTTCCCCTGACAGATATTTAGCAATGGCCACATCACGGCCATTGTTTAATTTTCCCTGGTCTTTTTCCCAGGCTGCTTTGTAGACAATAAGACGGGCAGCTTCTATTTCAGCAGTCATCTGGGCTATCATATCCTGGTTCATCTGGAATTCACCGATTTTTTTTCCAAATTGTTTTCTTTCATTGCAATATTTGGTGGAAACATCAAGACAGGCCTGGGCAAGCCCCACACCACCAGCGGCTGCAGACAGCCTTGTCTGATTCAAAGATGAAAATACTATCTTGGCGCCATCGCCGGGTTTTCCCAGAATATTTTCTTTGGGTACTTTAACATTATCAAGGAAAAGTTCTCCTGTTGGTGAGGAGTGTGAACCCAGTTTGTCAAGACCTGAAGTCTTGACTCCTTTAAAGTTTTTAGGCTCGATAACAAAAGCGGAAAGCCCTTTTGATCCAGCTTTTTTATCCGTGTAAGCATAGTAGAGGAGAGCATCTGCATAATTGGCATTGGAAATCCAGGTTTTGGAACCGTTTAAAAGCCAGTGATCCCCTTTGTCTTCTGCAGTTGAGGCCATGGCCATAACATCTGAACCCGCATCAGACTCTGTGATACCGAATCCGCCGATATATTCGGCAGTACACAGTTTTTCCACATATTTCTTTTTAACTTCTTCATTTCCATATCTGAAAATAGTATAGGCGCAACCCAGAACCTGCATATTGACCTGGACTCTTAATGAAGAAGACACCTTGGCAAGTTCTTCCGTCACAATCATGGCCGCAAGAAAACCCATGTCTTCTCCGCCGTATTCTTCAGGAATAACTGTTCCGAAAAACCCTAGTTCCCCAAGGGGTCTCATGACTTCATCAATGGGAAGGTAGTGTTTTTCATCCCATTCGTCAACATAGGGTGCTATTTGTTTCTTAGCAAAATTTCTAATTTCTTTCTGGAGCATTTGAAGCTCTTTTGATAGTTGAAAATCCATTGTTCCTCCTAAACTATTATCCTAAAATGTTTTAAATATTCAAATGTTTGTTTTATATCATAAGTTGTAAGATAAACTAAAATTTGATAAGCTTGTCAAGAAAAAAGTTAAAATATAGCTAAAAAATAGCTTGACAAATAAGGGGATTTATTTCATCTTTATGCAGCATTAAAATGCAGTTTATTATGGGGAAAAAAGGGTTGAAAGGGCTTGCAGGCATCTGTTGTTTTGCCAAGCATATAACGTGTTTTAACAATGCTGCCGGACAGGATGAATCGGCTTACAAAATGTAAAGTTATTTTTGAGTGAGCCCTTAGGATAAGTTCAAATGAATAAAGGCGTATAGAAACACTAAAGATGAACAATTTCATATCATGCAGAGAGCACAAAGATTGAGTCCCTCTGCAGATACAAAATTAGGTATTCAGGGTATTGATAATTATTCAATAACAAGAAGAAGCTGTTTGGTGGCTACTTTGTCGTCAACTTTTACATTGACCGCTTGTACCTTGCCTTCTGCTGTTGAAACAATGGGATTTTCCATTTTCATGGCTTCAAGGACCAAAAGTTCCTGTCCCTCTACTACATCATCACCTTCTTTCACATGGACCTGGAAGATTGTACCAGGCATGGGGCTCAAGATTTCTGTACTCATTTTCTTCTCCTTTGTTCAAAATATATTTGATTTTTTCCTTGTCAGAAAAATAGTTTTTCTTAAACAAGACCGTTTTGGTCTATACTTAAAGAAAAGTTTAAAGTCAAGGGGGGTGTTCCTTCTTGGCGGAATATCGGATTTTTTGATTTTTTAATGAGCGAATGGCTTGCATTTAAATGGGCTATAGATCTCAAATAATACAAATACTAATTTATTATTGCACCGGGAGTAGAGAATGAGACAATATTTTGAAAAAATGACGGAATTTGGTATGGCACTTAATAAAGGCCAATTGTTAAGTTCAGAAGAAAATGTAAAGAATATTATGGAAGTTGAAGCCGGAATCGATGTTGAAATCGAAAAAGTGAAAAATGCCGGTATGCCGACTGAAAAAATCAATGCAAGGGGTGTAATGACCGTTTGGCAGAGGCTTGAATATCTTATTGATCCAGGAACCTGGAACCCCTTACACACCC
>JABIYQ010000019.1 GCA_018702715.1 Desulfobacula sp.
ACCTTGGAAGAACTTGGGTTTCTCGCGATTGCCAGACTCGAACCCGGTAAAATAATTGAGTCCCATGTTGATCCCATGGAAGAGATCTATTTTGTTGCAAGCGGAACCGGAGTCATGCAAGTGGATGATGAAGAACAGCAGGTCAATCCCGGAGATGCAACCTGGATACCTGTGGGGTCTGCCCATAGTCTTGTGAATAATGGTACTGAAACTTTAGTTATTTTAGTGGTTGCTTCATCATGGGAAAATAAATAGTGGCCGAACGAAATACAAATCAGGGTGCGATGAGAATCTGATCATCAAAATTTTCAGTCAAGCAGATAGAGAGTTCTTCTGCTTTGTCACCGCTTTTTAATTCGACCATGAGTTCTCCGTTTTCTCCGATCATGAGTTTTCCATATTTTTCCACAACATCTGCCACAAGAGTTGGCTCAACCGTCCACCAGCCACGGGTGCGCATCAATAGTTCTTTTCCCTTTAATTTCCTGGAAGTAACAAGATCAATATCCCTGAACCATGAGGTCCAGCCAATCTGTGCCGATTCCTTTAGAACCGGACTGACTGGATCATGATAAATGCGGCACCGCCCAAATAATCTTAGCTGAATCATTTGTGAGCCTCCTGAACCAGGGTTAAGAGTTCCCGGTTTCCAGACGGCTCTATAGACGAAACCTTCAACCCACAGGATTTAAATGCCATATACTGACAAAGTTCAAATAATTCAAACATCAACCTTTCGTCAAGGTGTATTCCTTTTTTCGCAGCCCTGTAACAGGATTTTTCTGTACACCGCCATTTCAACCATCCGGTTTTGGATTTGGGATTCAAACTGCCACCGGTAAATTACCGCAAAGTTGTCATTAAGCTAATCTCTTAACATCAATTTACATTCAAATATTGGATAACCACTTGTTTAAGTGATTGGCAAACTTACTCGTATTCTTTTGATTCATCACAGCTGGCCCGCCGGTATCAATTCCGCTGTCCCTCAAACTCTCCTTCAGCTCCCTTATTCTCAGCTGTTCCTGAATTGACTCATTGGAATAAAGATGCCCTCTGGGATTAAGAGCATAAGCCTCTTTCTCCAAAACCTGAGAGGCCAAAGGGATATCAGCAGTAATCACCAAATCACCTTTATCAAGCAGTTCAAGAATCTTGTTGTCTGCCTCATCAAACCCGGAGGAGACCTGTAAAAATTTTATATAGCGCCTTTGGGGTATTTTCATGGGGTGATTGGCAACCAGAGTTAATTCAACACGGGTTCGATCAGCTGCCTTGAACAAAATATTTTTAACCACCCCTGGGCATGCATCCGCATCCACCCATATTTTCATGTATTTCCCCTTTGCCTTTATAGTTAATTGAAACTCGGACAGAGCTTTTTCATTTAATCCACGATGCAAGCTTATCAGGACGCATTCCCCGAGACAAGTATACGCTATCAAAACCTAAAAATTAGTATGGTTTTAACATAAATGATTGAGATATAATTTAAAATCGGCTATTATTCCAAAACTATTTTTAATGGCATGCTTAAAAAGAAAATCGGTATAAAGCTGATCAATTGCTGTCGGATATATGAGGTACAAAAAAATAATGACACAACATAGTTGTGATTATAAAGTCAGGTGCAAATCGTGTTTTAACAAGTTTTCTGTACAGATGTATGACAGTCACGAGAAATGCCTCTGGCTTGTGGACAACAAAGACTGGTACTGCGATTCATGTAAAAAAGAGTATTTTGATAAAAAGACAGCAACACTTTCAAAAGCCAGTACGAGTTTAGGTTTCCCACAGCTTATCGGCACACCCAAGAGAATTGCCTGGGCTGAAAAAATAAGGGCAGAACTGATAAGCAAAGTCAATTATTTAAATTTAAGTCTGAGCCATAAAGATGAAGACGCAAAAGAATTATCAGACAAAGCATTTCTACTATTCTTCCAGGAATGGCAAAAAGAAACAGATGCCAAATGGTGGATAGACAACAGAACGACAAATGTCAGGGATATATCGATTCAAATAAAGGAAATCACTGATACCCTGTCTTAATGATGTAAGTAACCATCTCTTTTGGATCAGTGATTAATGTTTTTGGAAGCACCCGATTTTTTGAATTTTTTTTCAAACAAGGATTCTCCTATCTGTTCCATTTTAATTGCACCTTCAGGGCATCCTGTGGCGCAGATACCGCACCCCCTGCATTGTTCAGCATCAATTACAGGAACCATGCGTTTTTTCCCTTTAATTTTTTTTTCCTGGCATATGATTCCAAAAGGACATCGTTTGACACATTTTCCGCATTTGATGCAGCTTTGTGTGGGAGGTTGTGCCAGGTAACGGCTGATGGGCCAGTATTTTTGAACATTAAGCTTTTGGGAGAGCTGATGAGGAAAGCAGCAGTCGCCACAGCAATTGCACAGGGCACCTGTAATCATGCCATGTTTATCCAGCCCAAGTTCTGCATTCTGCATTAATCCATTTTTATTGGCATCCTTTACAATGTCCAACGCTTTTTCCCTTGAAATCTCCCACCCGATTCCCTTGTCATCTGAAAATCGGATACAGGTAGATTTTGGTTTGGTGCAGTTTCCAATCATTGCCCGGCAATTGCAGGGCCACAAATAAAATTTAGGGATTTGCTTGAAAAGCGCCTCAACTTCGTTCAGCAATACATACTCTGGACACACTTTATAAGGATCTCTTTGTTTCCCGGCTTTCAGGTCTTTGGCAGTATGGGCATGGGATTCGATGTAATCATTTAATTCCCAATGGTTTAACTTGTCCTTTATTTCAAGTGGGATATCTTTCCATCCTTCAAATAATGCCCAGAAATCATATCTGACATGGAAATCCTCAGGTTCGAACTGCTGGTCGTCAAGACGCTTTATAACCCCCCTTTTTAATGCTCTTTCCAAAAACAGATCAAAATCATTATCCGCTTTCAGGATATGGTTTTGTTCTAAAAGCGTTCGTATCTGTTTTTTTTCAAGTGGGTTGTGGGCAAGTATTTGTAAAAGGTCAATTTCCAGGGGTTCATAGAACCGGTCCAACCAGGGGGATAAAAAATCAGGCAGTTTCATTTTTTTAATTTTCAACATATAAATTTTTCCTCAGATTGTTTAAAGTAAAGGTGTCATTTGTGCAGTTCCTAAAAATCCTTCCATACTTTTTCGTAGTCATCATCAGGCACATCAAATTTGGCATTGGTGGGTGGAAGGGTTTCCTGTTTAAGCCACTGTGGCATTTGTTCCTGTTCAGGTCCTAACCCGGCTTTTCGGTTAAAAGCGATTTCCATGCGGATCATTTTTGTTCCCATTTCAAGATATTGCCGGGTATCCCAGCTCAGGCCATACAAGGCATTGATCATGGGGAGCAAAAGATCATAACTGCCATTTATAAAGGTAAACCAGCACATGCCAAGGCTATCAAAGGCCGCCATACTGATCTGTGAATAACGAGAGCGATTTGCCTGTCCATAGGGGCTTAAGGGATCTTCACCAACAGCACCTGCCGTGTGATCAGCACCCTGTGGGCTGGTTGCATAACTCATACCCCAGCCTTTCTGGGAACGGGCCATGTGGGCGGGAATGCCCAAGCCCCGAATAGCAG
>JABIYQ010000018.1 GCA_018702715.1 Desulfobacula sp.
CCTATACCTGTTTTTGCAGAAACCGCTAATGCTTCATCAGAATCAAGCCCCAGATCCTCTTCGATCTGATCCTTTGCCCAGTCAATCTGAGCAGAAGGCAGATCTATTTTGTTAATCACCGGTATGATCTCAAGCTCATGTTCCATGGCAAGATATAGATTAGCCAATGTCTGCGCTTCAACTCCCTGGCTTGCATCCACCAGTATTAATGCCCCTTCACAGGATGCTAAAGCCCTCGAAACCTCATATGAAAAATCTACATGGCCAGGGGTATCAATCAGATTTAAAAGGTATTTTGTCCCATCTTCTGCCAAATAGGGAAGAGAAACTGTCTGGCTTTTTATGGTAATACCCCTTTCTCTTTCAATGTCCATGGAATCGAGTATCTGTTCTTTCATATCCCTGTCCGAAATAATCCCTGAAAGTTGGATCAGCCGGTCGGACAATGTTGACTTTCCATGATCAATATGGGCAATAATACTAAAATTTCGAATATTCTTTATATTTAACTTCAATTTTGCTCCAAACTAAAATGTTGACAAATAACACTTATACAGATAAATTTTATTTAAGTATTTACCAATTGCGTTAAGAGGTGTCAAGAAAAGCTCATACTGCAGAATATAACCTTGGAGAAAAATTCATGCCATATTCTATTCTCATTGTTGATGACGATATTGCGATTAAAGACTCTGTATCAGAATATTTAAAAGCAAAAAATTATAATGTTAAAAGTGCATTAAATGCTGCAGAAGCCTTAGAAATACTCAACTCATTTGAAGCAGATGTTGTACTTACAGATATTATGATGCAGGGCATGGACGGGCTGGAGCTAACCCAAAAGATAAAAGAGTCCTATGATCTTGATGTTATGGTTATGACCGGTTACAGTGCTGAGTATTCATATGAGAACGCTGTTCAGGCAGGTGCAAGCGATTTTATTTTTAAACCCTTTCGTTTTGAAGAACTGGATTTACGAATTAAAAGAGTATTAAGAGAAGCCGACTTTAAAAATGAACGATCCAAACTCTTGAAAAAACTAGAAAAGATTGCTATTACGGATGCATTAACACAGCTTTATAATTCACGACATTTTTTTGCCCAAATAAAAGCTGAAGTCAACCGACATATTCGCTATTCCCGCGCCCTGTCTTTACTCATTTTAGATATTGATTTCTTTAAAAACTATAATGACACCTGGGGACACCTTGAAGGTGATAAAGTGCTCATGGGGATTGGGACAACTATTAACGCCTGTATGAGATCCATGGACACGGCTTATCGATATGGCGGAGAAGAGTTTACCATCCTTTTACCGGAAACAAAGCTTCAAAAAGCCTGTGTTGTGGGAGCCAGAATAAAAGACAGCATCAGCTCTCAGATATTTGAGCCTGAATCAGGGACAAAAGCATCAGTCACTGTCAGCCTCGGCGCAACACAACTTGTGAAAGGTGAAGATTTCAGGTCATTTTTAAGCCGTGCTGATAAAGCCCTTTATACTTCAAAAGAAACCGGTCGAAACAAATTAACCTATTTTGTTTCCTGATCAATCCGCATGCTCAAATCTACAGACCGTGCCTGATGGGTAAGCGCACCACAGGAAATCATATCCACTCCTGTTGCAGCAATTTTATTCAAAGTTTCCAAAGAGACATTTCCAGAGGCCTCCACAAAGGCTCTGCCATCAATATAATTTACTGCCTCAGACATTAGATCATAGCTCATATTATCCAGCATGATCACTTCAACCCCCGCATCAACCGCCTCTTTAACTTCATCAAAAGTTGAAACTTCAACCTCTATTTTCATCAAATGAGATGCTCTTTTTCTAACTAAATCCACAGCCTTTTTGATGGAACCTGCAACCGCGATATGATTATCCTTAATTAAAATACCATCGTATAATGACATCCTGTGATTATATGCGCCGCCTGCCCTAACCGCTTCTTTTTCAAGACTGCGAAGGCCTGGAGTGGTTTTCCTCGTATCTGTCAGGCGGACCTTTGATATCTTGAGTTCCTCCACATAGGTACGGGTCAATGTGGCAATCCCTGAAAGTCTTTGTAAAAAATTCAAGGCCACACGTTCCCCTTTTAAAAGGGATAAAAGATCTCCTTGAACCTTAAAAACTATCTCCCCTTTTTTGATCGGGTCACCATCTGAAAAAAAAGAACTTGTGTTACAATCCGGGTCCAGAAATTTAAATATAGTTTCTGCAACTTTAATCCCGGCAAGCACAAAAGACTCTTTGGCAATTATCACACCATTGCCGGACAAGGGTTCGGGTAGAATATATTCTGCTGTTATATCACCCTGCCCTGAATCTTCATAAAGGGCTAACTTTATTATATTTTCTATTGTGTTCATGGGCCATCACTTCATTTTCAGAATTCTGTCAAGGTTAGCCTTAAGCTTATTATTTTTTTCTTCAATGTCTTTATACTGGGTTTTAACCTTCAAGATCACCTCTTCAGGCGCTTTTTCAAGAAAACTTTCATTGTTAAGTCTTTTCTGTACGGTCAAAAGCTCTTTGGTATTTTTTCCCAGTTCTTTTTCAAGCCTGCCAATTTCCTTATCAAAATCAATCACACCTTCAAGGGAAACAAAGCATGTGGTATTCCCATTAACAGAAGATGCGCAGGATGAAGGAATATTGTCTGAATCACAAAAATAAAAACTTTCAAGTGCTGCAAGATTTGCAATAATGGATTTATTTTCAGCAATAATGATTTTTTCCTTTTCATCGTCTGTATAGGCCAGAGCTTTTATTCTCATGGACGGCTGGATATTCATCTCGCTTCTGATATTTCTGACACCTGAGATCAAACCAAAAATAAAATCCATTTCTTTTTCAATGGTTTCATTCCTGTTGGTTTCATATTCTGTTTCATTATAAGGATAACTTGCAACCATAATTGATCCATTGGTTGCCGGCATTATATGATAGATCTCTTCTGTAACAAAGGGCATAAAAGGGTGAAGCATGATCAAAGTATCTTCAAGAACTTTTGACAGAACACTTCTTGCACTGTCTCTTCTTTGTGCACCCTCTTTTTCGTAAAGCGAGGGCTTGGTGGCTTCTAAGAACCAGTCACAAAATTCATGCCATACAAATTGGTATACAGCAGATGCAGCTTCATTAAACTTATAATTTTCAATGCCTTGTTTTACGGCCAAAGATGTGTGAGCACACCTCGAAAGAATCCATTTTTCAGCCAGACTAAGCTTTTTATTATCAATCTTTGTATCTTTATCAGTAATATGCATCAGGGCAAATCTTGCGGCATTCCAAAGCTTATTAACAAAATGCCGGTAGCCTTCCACCCTTGATTCCGACATTTTGACATCACGCCCCTGTGCCGCAAAAGCTGCCAGGGTAAACCTGAAGGCATCTGCACCATATTCATCAATCACTTTTAACGGATCAATAACATTACCAACTGATTTACTCATTTTTTTGCCATGTTCATCTCTTACAAGGGCATGGATATAAACATCATCAAAAGGGACTTCATCCATGAAATGAATTCCCATCATCATCATCCTGGCAACCCAGAAAAAGAGAATATCAAAACCGGTTACAAGAACATTGGTTGGATAAAATGTTTTTAAAAGATCGGTATCTTTTGGCCATCCCATAGTTGAAAATGGCCAGAGTGCGCTTGAAAACCAGGTATCTAATACATCTGTCTCCTGGATAATCTGGTTTGATCCACAAGTCGGGCATTCTACAGGGTCTGTTTCTTCAACAATCACGGCTTTGCAGTCCGGACATTTCCATACAGGAATTCTGTGACCCCACCAGATTTGTCGTGAAATGCACCAGTCCCTGATATTATCCATCCATTCAAAATAAGTTTTTGACCAATTATCCGGTAGAATCCTGGTCCTTCCTGACCGAACCGCTTCGGATGCTTTTTTAGCAAGCGGTGCAACTTTGACAAACCATTGTTTGGAAATAGACGGTTCAACAATAGTTTTACAACGGTAACAATGTCCTACCTTGTGCTTTATCGGTTCTTGCTTTACCAAAAAGCCTTGCTCTTTTAGGGCTTCAACAGCCTTTTGTCTGCACTCAAACCGGTCCAGGCCCTTATATTCGCCTGCGCCTTCCAGCATAAATCCATCATCATCAATAACTTTTAATTTTTCAAGATCGTGTTTTTCTCCCAGATGGAAATCATTGGGATCATGGGCAGGTGTTACCTTTAATGCACCCGTTCCAAACTGAGCATCAACATAATCATCCCTGATAATCGGAATAATCCTATCGGTCAGGGGAAGCATAACATGGGTTTCTTCAAGATCTTTAAAGCGGTCATCGCCAGGGTTTACTGCAACTGCTGTATCACCAAACATGGTCTCAGGCCGAGTGGTAGCAACAGTTAGGCCCTGTTTTTTATTTGCAAATGGATATTTGATATAATAAAAATACCCGTCTTTTTCTTCATGCTCAACCTCAAGATCTGCAAGAGCTGTTTTACACCTGGGACACCAGTTAATAATATACTGGCCCTCATAGATCAGATCTTCCTTATACAGCCTTACAAATACCTTGCGGACAGCATCGGAAAGCCCCTCATCCATTGTAAAGCGTTCCCTGTCCCAATCACAGGAAGCACCCAGCCTTTTGAGCTGATTTATAATGGCTCCGCCTTTTTTCTCACGCCACTTCCAGACTTGTTTGATAAACTCTTCCCTGCCGACCTGATCCCTTGTCAGTCCTTTTGCCGCAAGATCTCTTTCAACAACATTCTGGGTTGCAATACCGGCATGATCTGTTCCAGGCATCCAGAGGACATTATATCCTAAAAGTCTTCTGTACCGGCACATAATATCCTGAATGACGTTGTTTAAGGCATGGCCCATATGAAGCACGCCTGTAACATTCGGCGGTGGAATAACAATCGAGAAGGCTTTTTTATCACTTTTATCTTCAGCACTAAAATACCCATTATCAATCCAGTACTTATACCATTTTTCTTCAATCCCCGATGGCTCATATCCTTTATCCAAGTGACCAGAACCCATAAAACAACTCCTAAAACTCAATATTAATGAAAAAGGGGATTTTTTATTGAATCCCCATAGCTTTTTTTTACATATTTATCGCCTGATTTTAGACGATTTCCATCTGATCAAGATCTTTTTGCAATCTCTTCTTGATCTCAATGATCTCTTTTTTAATCACTTTTTCCATGCCCTCAAACAAAAGGAATTGTATTTTATCAGCAAATTTTTTTTCAATTACCCTCTCCAGTGCAGCTTCCAGTTGTTCCTGGGTCACACTAAACTGCATGTCAGGCGCTGCAACCACATCAGATTCAAGCGGTTCCTCATTGACAGGATCTTCCATTTTAAGCTCAGTCCCTTCTATAAAAGAGGTGTCATCTTCCAGTTCAAGATTTTCTTCAGACTTTAAGCCCTCTGCTTTTATACTATCCATATCAAATACTGCATTATCGTCACCAACAATATCGGTCAGTTCAATAATGTCATCCTGTGTTGAGGGAGCTTTTTCTTTATCCACAATATCAGTCAGTTCAATAATATCTTCCTGTGTTGGGGGAATTTTTCCTCCATCTGCAATATCTGTCAGATCAACAATTTCCTCATCTTTCTTTTCTTCACTTATAAAATCATCATACCAATCTGTTGTATCGACCATAGCATCCTCACTTGATTAAGATATTAAAAACAATATACTGTCCAATATCTGTGAACGCCAAAAAATACCAAAGCCGGATCAAAGTGTCAACTATTTAAAAAAGCCATTTACAATGTACCCTCCATTGGTTTAAAGATTCTCATGATGCAAAAATTTATCATTCCAGGAATTGATTCCATACCGTCAAAAGCCGTCATCCATGGACAGGATGCAAAACACATTTCAAAGGTTCTCAGGTTAAATAAAGGCAACACAATAGATATCACCAATGGCAAAGGTAAAGATTATACAGCCATTATTACTTGTATTTCGCCGGGCAATATAGAGATTGATATAATTGAAGGACATGATTCTTTAACAGAATCTCCAATAAATATTACTCTGTGCCAGGGTATACTCAAAGATAAAAAAATGGATCTTGTGATCAAACATATTACTCAGCTTGGCATATATGAATGGATCCCCTTTTTTTGTGAACGATCCATTCCCAAACCAGATGAAAAAAGGATGGAAAAACGGCATCAGCGATGGGAAATTATTGCCAAGGAATCATTAAAACAATGCCGAAGAAGCAGGCTGCCTATTATCTCAAAACCCATAAGTTTTAAACAATTGTTAAACAGGTCGGTCTCCCATGATTTAAAAATTGCCTTTTGGGAAAAGGCGACTTTGCAGCTTGATACTCTGGAAAAAAATCCTTCCATAAAAAAAATACTCATTCTCATCGGACCGGAAGGCGGATTTTCCGAAAATGAAATAGTTCAATCAAGTGAAAATGGATTTTTATCTTATTCCCTTGGACCCAGAATTTTAAGGGCTGAAACAGCTTCCATTTCAAGCTGTGCCCTTATTCAGCATATCCTTGGTGATATTTAAAAACACACTTTTTCAAACATTTTCCCTTGACATGAATAGCCAAAAAGCATATAAACCCTCTGTTGTTTGAGCCCAGGTAGCTCAGTCGGTAGAGCAGGGGACTGAAAATCCCCGTGTCGGCAGTTCAATTCTGTCCCTGGGCACCACAACAAGAAAGGCTTTCAGTGATTTTCACTTGAAGCCTTTTTTATTTTGTCTGCAAATTTAATACACTTTGAAAAATAATTCTATGGAATGTGTGGAGCAAAGGACAAACGGAGTAAAAATCTTTGATCCACTTGAAAATTTAATTCCGCCCAATATAAACCTGAAAAATGGTCGAAAAGGAATGCATCTGTGGAAAATACTTGTCCTGGAAATGATCCGGTTAGAAAGCATCTTCCTATCTGATATCTGAAACCCTTTCAAAGGAATTGCCAAAACTGAGAAATAAGGAGGAACTTGTTCGTGCAAGTACGCTGACAACCATTCCTGGATAAAGGATATTCTAAGCTGAAAACGGTCTTATGATTGCAGATTTTTTTTGTTATTTTGGTTGACAAAAATAAAACCCCTGTCCTATATATTAATGACTTGGCGTTCTGGATCAGGATATCTAATTATATTAAATATTTAACAGGGGATTGCCATGACTGAATCAAAAAATCGAATGGATCAGTCTATTGATCTTACCACTCCGAAGCAGGATTCTTCCGGCGGCACCAATACTTATGATCAACTGCTAGCCTCTGGAGACTTGTACAGGAATCTTTTTGACAATGCAGTGGAAGGCATCTGCTATACCACATCGGAAGGCCGCATATTGAAGGCAAACCCGGCGTTTGCCCGAATGTACGGATATGATGTTCCGGAAAGAATGTGTCAAAGCATTACCGATATCGGATCCCAGCTTTATGTCAACACCCGGGATCGCCTTCGTTTCAAAGAGATGCTATCTAAAAACGGACAAACTATCGGCTTTGAAACCCTGCACAAAAAAAAGGATGGCAGCACCTTTTGGGTGGCCATCACTACCCGGGCCGTAACCGATGATGGAAAAGTCATTTATTATGAAAGTTTCAATAACGATATTACCCAGCGAAAAATTGCAGAACAGGCCTTGCAGGACAGCAATGAACTGCGCCATCTTCTCATGGAAGCGCTGCCCATCCCCATCACTGTTTACGAGGAAGACGGGAAAGTATCCTATATCAACCCGGCCTTCACGGATACCTATGGCTGGTCAAGTGAAGAGCTCATAGGCAACCGCATAGATTTTGTCCCCGAACATGAAATGGAAAAGACCAAAGATGCCGTCATCCGAACCCTAAACGGGGAACAGGTGTTTATCGAAACCCAGCGGTACACCAAAGACAGACAAATTCTTGATGTTCGCCTGAACAGCGCATTGATCAAAAATAAGGATGATCAAATCAAAGGGCTGTTTGCTCTTTCAAGAGATATCACTGAGCAGAAAAAAGCCCAAATTGCGCTGGAAGAAAGCCTGGATCACTTTCAACTGCTCCTGGAGGCTGCCCCGATCCCCATAACCATCTATAAGGGCAAAGGAAAAGTTTCCTATGTCAACCCGGCATTTACGGACACCTATGGCTGGTCAAGTGAAGAACTCATGGGCAATCGCCTTGATTTTGTCCCCAAACATGAATTGGAGAAAACCAAAGACGCCGTCACCCGGACCCTGAAAGGCGAACGGGTATTTATTGAAACCCAACGGTATACCAAGGATAAACAGATACTGGATGTTCAGTTGTACAGCGCCCTCGTCAAAAATCGGGACGGTGAGACAACTGGTCTTTTTGTCCTTTCAAGGGATATCACCAAGATTAAAAAAGTGGAAAAAGAACTGGCGAAACACCGGCAGCACCTGGAACAACTCGTTGAAAAACGTACAGCTGCATTGAAAAAAAGTGAAGAACAATATCGAACTCTTTTCAAAGAAGTCGAGTACGGCTATTATGAGGCGGAAAAAGGCCGTAAACTCATTGAACAGATCTACCGGACCTCTATCTCCATGCAGGTTTCATGGGACAGAAAAGAACGGCTGGAAGCGTTTAAACGGGCAGCCCATGAAATCCTGGGATTTGAACGATTCTGGATACTCTTTGCCGTCAAGGAAAACACCATGTTTGAGCCATTTGAAATCGTCGGCCCGGGAGAATCACCGCCCCCTCTATCCATTTCACCCCAGGCCGGCCCTTTCTACCAGGTTTTTTCAACGGGCCAGACCGTGGCAGTATTAAATGACCAGGATCTGAAAAATATCATACCCATGGCCGATAAATACCACCATAATCTGGCCTTTCGCAGCAGCCGGTTTGTGCTGGTGCCCCTTAAGGTTGGTGATCGGACCATTGGTGTGGCTATGGCTGACAACAAGGTCAGCAAGCGCCCCATTAATCCGTCGACTATTGAGCCTTTTGCCCTTCTCTGCCAGCAGCTGGCAACTGCTCTGGAGGCCGCCGATCTATATGCAGAAACACGCAAGCGGGAGGAAGAAACCACTTTTTTCTATGAAGTTGCCACCTTGCTGGCCTCCCATCTGGACATGGATCGTATTTTAGAACTCATCACACATAAAACCATTGACTTACTGGAATGTGACGGATCAACCATTTTGGAATATGATAAAGACAAAGACATTTTAAAGGTACTCAACAGCCATGACGCCAGTGCCGATATGGACAATGTCTCTTTAAAGCCGGGCGAGGGCATCGGCGGAAAAGCCTTTAAATTCAGATGCCCCATGTGGGTGGAAGACCGTCTGGCAGATGCCTCGTACAAAATCGACAGTCAGTCCGGCAGCCAGTTTATCGATAAACAGGAAATGCGCGGTATTTTATCTGTCCCCATCATAATCCAGGGTGAGACTTACGGTGTTTTGACGGTGAACTCATCCACCCCCCGTGTCTATACAAAAAATGAAATACAGATTCTGTCTACAATGGCGGACCATGCGGCCATAGCCATTTCAAATGCCCGGCTGGTAAAAGCGATGCAGGAGGCCAAAGAAATCGCCGAAGCCGCCACCAAAGCAAAAAGTGACTTTCTGGCCAGTATGAGCCATGAAATCCGCACCCCCATGAATGCCATACTGGGAATGGCCGATATGCTGTTTGAAACACCGTTGGATGATGAACAGAAAAAATATGTGGACATTTTTCAAAATGCAGGAGAGTCACTTCTCAATCTTATTAACGATATTCTGGATCTTTCCAAGGTGGAGGCATCCTGTATAGAGATAGAGCAGACTCCTTTCAGCCTTCGCACGCTCATCGACCAAACAAGTGATATGATCGCACTCAAGGCCCGTGAAAAGGGATTGGAACTGGTTTGCCATGTACATGCTGACACACCCGACCCGATGATCGGGGATCCGGTTCGGCTACGGCAGATCATGGTTAATCTCATTGGCAATGCCATCAAGTTTACCGAACAGGGTGAAATCGTACTGGAATGTACTGTAGACAACACCTTTTGTGAAATCCAGAAAGAAACTATAGGACTGATTTTTTCAGTGCGTGACACGGGTATCGGTATTCCTGAAGACAAGCATGCCACCATATTTGAAAGTTTTACCCAGGCAGATACCTCTACCACGCGAAAATACGGCGGTACGGGATTGGGTTTAACTATTTGCAAACGCCTGGCCCAACTTATGGGCGGTCGATTGTGGGTGAAAAGCGAACTGGGCAGGGGCAGCACCTTTTTCTTCACAGCCAGGCTGACTGTTGACCAGGAGACAAAAACACATATGAAAACCAAACCTGTTGATTTAGGGGAGAAAACAGCCCACACCCTTAACAGAGAACAAGCCGTCAATCAGACTGAGCCCGGTGAGTTGGGGGCTTTGAACATTCTTCTGGTTGAAGATGCAATAGAAAATCAGATGGTTATCAAATCATATTTAAAGAAAACCCCGTACAAGGTTACTGTGACTGAAAACGGCCAAGAAGGATATGATACCTTTGTTTCAGGCAGGTTCGACCTGATACTGATGGACATGCAGATGCCGGTCATGGACGGCTATACAGCCACAGGGAAAATTAGAAACCGGGAAAAAGATCAAAATCTTCCACGGGTACCGATTATTGCCCTGACGGCTCACGCATTCAAAGAAGACCGGGAAAAATGTCTTAACGCCGGGTGTACCGAGTATTTATCCAAGCCTATTAAAAAAGTAAAATTAATTGAAATGTTGGAAACCTTTTTGTGATTTTAGAGTGCAAAAAATTCTTGTAAACAATTCTTTCCAATAGAAAATCAATCCTATCGTTTTTTTATTCCCTTTAAAGTTTATTAAAAAAATGCTTATGCAAAAAAAAGAGGCCGATCAAAAAACAGAACAAAAAATTTAAGAACTTGAGAAAGATTAAAGTAAATATTATATAAATGAAAATAGTTATAACCATAAGGATAAGCGGAGAAAAGTATGGGAGAAAAGCATAAAGTTTTAATAATGAAATGTGATACATATGATGCTGACAAAATTGCAGGGATTGTCAAATATGGCATGGACCAATTAAATGTTATCCCTTCGGGAAATATCCTTTTAAAACCAAATGTTGTAATAGCCCATAAAGAGCTCTTTCCCCATGCATTTACCCGAAAAGAGTTCCTTGACGGAGTAATCTCTGCTACTAAAGAAAAGGCAAAAAACGTCAAAGAAATATCAATAGGTGAGCGATCCGGGATCACTATTCCCACGCGTTTTAACTTTAAACATGCCGGTTATCCAGAAGTAATCAAAAAACACAGGGTGAAAACATATTACTTTGATGAAGAAAGACATGTACCATTTAAACTTAAAAAAGAGGTCAATCTTCGTGATAGTATGTTTTTCCCCAAACCTATTGTTGACTGTGATTTTCTGATCAACCTGCCAAAGTTTAAAGCTCATCCATGGTGCCGGCTTACCCTGAGTTTAAAAAACTTTATTGGAATCCAGGATGACAAACACAGATTAGTTGATCACAATTCGTTTCTTGAACATAAAATCGCTGATCTTCAAGAAGTCATTCAACCTGGATTTATTGCCATAGACGCTATCACAGCAGGTCAGAAAATGATGTTAACTCCCACGCCATTTGATATGGGCGCCATTGTTATGGGAATAAATTCCTGTGCCGTTGATTCAGTGTGTGCTCATATGGTCAATGTTGATCCTAAAGATATAATTCATTTAAAATTTGCTTCAGAAAGAGGTTTTGGTCCCATGAACCTGGACCAAATTGAAGTTATGGGAGACTTCCCTTTGGATGAGATGCAAAAAAAGACCAAAAACTTTGAATTTTGCATGGAACATATTGACAATTATTTTGATAAGTCCCCTAATTTAAACTGTACTATTGGAACCTTTCCCGAAAAACACTCTTCTGATTATTGCTGGGGAGGGTGTCCCGGTTCTCTTCAGGAAACGATGCATATCTTCAAGGCATTTTATCCGGAAATTGAAAAAGAAATGGGCAAAGTCAGGTATGTCGTTGGAAAGGTTGAAGGCCCGCTAAACCTGGAAAAAGGAGAAAAAGTTATATTTGCCGGCGACTGTACCAGTTGGAAAGGAGAAATAGACGGGGAGCATGTAAAAATTGAGAGCAGCTATAAAACAACATCAGAAGTGGATGAGAAAAAAGCAAAATCAAATGATATGCAAATGAAAATCATTTCAGCTAGTGTGCATGCATTGTTTAATAAAAAACGATATATTCATATGAAAGGATGCCCCACATCAGTTGCTCAAAATGTGAATTACCTGTCATCCATGGCAAAAATTCCAAATCTCAATTTTGACTATAGGCTGGTATTCGGTGTTAACGCCGGGTACTACAAGATGCGATTCAAGCGATTTTTCAATCATTTGTTAGGCTGAAACAATACACCTTTTTGTAAATAAAAATGATTAGTTAGATTACTTCTCTTTTTTAATTCCGGGAAAGAGGCACCAGGCAAGTCCGATTACCTGAAGACCTAAAATTGCCAAAAAGCCGGCCTGATATCCCGATGGGTGATAATTTCCTGTAGCAGATACTTCCCAAAGGTTAATAACAGCACCAACAGCCCATTGCAAAATAAAAGCAGCTATAAAAACCAAAAGATTGATGCTGGTTGTCACTCTTCCTGACAAGGCTTTGGGAAAACTACTAGACAACGCAGAATAGGAAAGAATTCCTGAAGTACCAAAAAAACTAAACAATATCCATAAAAATGTGGGGGCAATCTGAATCTGGAATGAGATAAAGACCTGGATGCACATAAAAATACTCATCCCTGCTACAGCAGTATGGAAAATGCTAATCCCTTTTTGAGCCAGTTTTTCAGCAATAAACCCAAGGCAGATAAATCCGGATATCATTGCAATGGCAGCCCAGGATAATACAATGGCTATCTCTGATCGCTGATAACCTGCAATATCCCTTAACCATGGTCCGGCCCAAAGCCCCTGCAAAGCGACAAAACTTGCCTGGGTCATGGTGGTTAAAGGGGCAATACGCCAAAAATTTTGAGATTTAAAAACCTGTTTTATGCCTTTAATCTGTGAAGAGAAACTATCCATATTTTTTTTGGATTTTTTTTCAGGCACAACAAGAAAAACACCAAGAGCACTGCAAAACGAAAGAATTGCCAATAAAAGAAACAAACCCCGCCAGTCTGTTACCCTAAGAAGCCACTCAACGGGTGTAGTTGCCGTCAGGGCACCAAGACCGCCTGCTGCCATTTGAAAGCCATTGATCCTTGGCCATAATTTTTCAGGGAACCAGATGACATATGATTTAAAAGCCGCCATGAGACAGGCAGAAACTCCAAAACCAATAAATGCCCGCCCAATGATAACACCGGTTAAGGTTTGGGATTTTGCAAAAATAAACGCACCTATTCCGGCAAAAATAAGAAGAAATGATTCCACGATTCTGGGGCCGAATCTATCCAATAAAATACCAAGGGGTAATTGAGAAGACGCAAATGCTATAAAATAGGTGGAGGTTAAAAGTCCCAGTTGTGAAGGATTAATATTTAAATCAGCAACAAGATCCGGGGCAATGACAGCGTTGACTACCCGAAACAGGTAAGATAAAAAGTATCCAAAAGCAAAAGGTAAAAAAACTCTGAAAACACTTGGGTTGGTATTTGGCATATGAAAAACTTTATTTGGTTTTATAAACCCCTGCCCGGTATACTTTAGCCGGGATAGGGTTTATCATTGCTTTATTTTTTAATTTTTTCTTGCATCCTTAACATAAATATTTATCAACTTAAAGCCTATATAAATTTTTCAAGTCTTTTTATGCCTGGAATATTTTTTCAATGGTTTCCATTGCTATCTGATAGACTTTTTCATTAAAACGTGACCTTAATGCATAATCCAACATCTCTTTGTTAATCGCCTTCTTATTTTTAGCCATTACCCCAAGGGAGGCCAAAGCCCAATCCTGTTTTTTAATTTTTAATTGTTTGAAATCAATTTCAACTACTTCTGCATGGGTTTGGGGAATATCAACGCTCTTTTCTTTTAAAACAAAAGCGCCTGGTTTAAGATTTGCAAAAATCTTTTTCCGGCGCTGGACACCTTCATCACTAAGGGCTAACACAACGGAAGGAGATTCAATGCCCGGATAACCGATTTTTTCGGGCGAAATGAGAATTTCGCTCACGGACTGGCCCCTTAAAACTGTTATATTATAGTCATTTTTCATTGATACATTCATACCTGCACATAGGCCTGCATAACATACAATATCGCCTGATGTTACAATTCGCATGCCTGCACTGCCCAGAATGACCACTTGTTGTTGTTGATAATCTTTAATCTCAATTTGCTTTTCAATGGTTATGGCTTCTGGAAAAACAGTCCTCTCCTTTGTCAGTGCCCTGTATCGTTCACCATATTCAGGTCTTTGATTTTTTTCTACGATACCGGATCTTTCAGGCAGATCTGCTATGATCTGATCAATGACCTTCGGGGTTAGCTTGTTTCTTTTTGTATAACGGCCCGTACACATTCCAAGGGTCTCAATTATTGAAAATCCTTTATGTTTCATTGCTTTGACAATTTTTTCAGGCAGGTCTGCATCAAGACCGGAACATCTGTCAATATAGCTTGCACCTGCACTATCGGCAATGGCGCAGATATCAAGGGGAATTTCAGCCTGATTAAGGAATTCCGATCCCACTATTGCATTGGTTGGTGTTGTGGCGGAATATTGTCCTCCGGTCATACCAAAATTAAAATTATTGAGAATGATCAGGGTAAGGTCAAGATTCCTTCTACAGGCGGCTAATACATGAGCACCGCCAATGCCGAGACCACCATCTCCCATTGTGACAATCACATTCAGTTCAGGGTCGGCAAGTTTTAGGCCGGATGCATAGGTAAGTGCACGACCGTGAACCCCATGAAGAGCATGAACATTGAAAAAAGTATCAAACAACCCTGAACAGCCGATATCTGTCACAATAACTGTTTTGTCTGCATCAAGATCCAAACTGACAAATGCTTTATCAAGGCCTTTGGTAATTTTTTCATGGGTGCATCCCGGACAATAGACAAGGGGTCTGCTTTTATTTAAAAAACTATTCATTTTCAATGACCTCCATGATTTTCGCAGGCGTAATTAAAACTCCGTTCATCTGTCCATAAAATTCCACTTTTTTATCACAAAGGATTCGTTTAATTTCATTTACATATTGGCCTAAATTCATTTCGATAACCACAATGCGTTTAAATAATTTCGCTTTTTGTAAAAGGAGTTCCTCAGGTACCGGCCACAGGGTTTTAAGTGTAAGTGTTGATACAGGTTTGCCTTTGCTCTCAAGTTTTTTGCCGGCATCTTCAACTGATCGGGCCGTCACACCATAGCTTATGACCAGGGTGTCTGTATTTTCTTTGATATCTTCTTCAAAAAGTGTAATTCTGTTTCGAGCACTATGGATTTTTTTTCTGAGCCTTGCCTGGTTTTGTGCAATAACTTCAGGATCAATGGTGATATAACCGTCAGGACCATGGGTTGATGATGTTTGTCTGACAATTGTTTTCCCCCCAATGGGAAGAAAAGGCGGGGCTGCATCCGGTTTGGCTTCAAAAGGAAGATACGAATCTCCTGAAAACATTTTCCTTTCAACAATTTTTGGAAGTACAATAGAATCAAGATCAAAACTTTCCCTGGTCATTCCAATTTCTTTGTTGGAAGCAATAAAAACAGGGCATCTGAATTCTTCAGCATAATTAAAAGCATGAACCGCCAGGACATAACAGTCAAAGGCATCTTTGGGAACAAGAACAATAACGGGCACACCGCTTGTACTGCCCCATCTCAAGAATTGAATATCACTGTCTGCGCCCCTTGTTGCCGAACCTGTTGATGGTCCAAGTCGTTGTACATCTGCGATCACCAATGGAATTTCACTGCCAATGGCAAATGATATTTGTTCACTGTAAAGACTGATGCCCGGACCCGAGGTCGCAGTCAATGCTTTTTTGCCGGCCATGGCAGCACCGATGCAATATCCCATGGATGCGATTTCATCTTCTCCCTGGACACAAATACCATTTTTAGGAGGCAGCATTTTCAGCATATTATTAAAAATAGTTGTTGCAGGTGTAATGGGATAGCCGGCAAAAAAATTACAGCCGGCAGCAATAGCCCCCCTGGCAAGTGCTTCATTTCCTTCCATAAATGACAAAGCCATTTTTTTCTCCTTGGGTTTAATAAAAGCTCTTATCAATCAAAACAATAAAGCAAAACAATAAATCTGATCAAATATTTGATCAGATTTATTGTTTTGTAACTTTTTGAGGCCTTTATGTCAAGATAAAATTGAGTGCTGTTACGGTGGACAATCAATTATCATAAATTTAATATAAATGTTTTTTTAATTGATTTTATAAAGGGCTTGGTATATTTATTTTGCTCATGGAGAAAAAAATAAAGGCAAAGAAAAAAAGCAAAGACGATTTTACCCAGGAAGCCTATATGGGTATTCGCAGGATGTTTTTTTTAAATGAAATTATACCCGGCCAAAAGGTCTCATATGGAGATCTTGCAAAACGGCTTGAAATGAGCACAACTCCTGTTATTCAAGCATTGAAACGGCTTGAATATCAGGGCCTTGTAAGACATGAGCCCAATCGCGGCTACTATACTGAAAATATCAGTTTAAAAGAAATCACTGAGATATATGAATTCAGAGAATTAATCGAAACCTCTTTATTACCAAAAGCCATATCCAGGATTGATACCAAGGGTTTGAAAATATTGAAAAAGGCCCTGGACAATCATCTTGAGGCTGTTCGAGATATTTATTTAAAAGAGCGACTGTCAAAGGATATGGAATTTCACCTTGTCCTTGCCCAGCTTTCAGGCTGTACCATACAAATTAATACCTTAAAATCGCTTTTTGACCTTTTATATCTAAAATACAGAGGGAATATCCTTTTTGTGACCCCCATGGACACGGTTGACTCAGAACACACAAAACTATATGAGTATATTGCCGAATGCGATGTTGATTCTGCAACAAAAATCTTAAAACAGCATATCTCTAATGTAAAAAAACACGCCATCATCAGTATAGAAAGAATTAATAAAGAAAAAAATATTAAACCGATTTAGTGGTCTTAATGTAAGACTGCAACCGATATTTATTAACCTTTGCAAAGGTTGAAAACAATGGAAAATGACTTTATTTTAAATGAGTGTAAAGATCCGACTCAGAGCATCACCTTAGAGCTTCCCTGCGTCATGGCAGAAAGAGTTCAAAAACTTGCAAATGAAAAAAAAACTACACTAGCTAATATTCTTATTGAAGCCTTAGATTGCTTTTTAAGAAAACAAGACTAGCTTTTTTAAAACAACAAGAGTCGGTCATGTAAAGAACTAACCTAAGGTTTAAGGAGAAGAGAATGGAAAGGGAAGAAAAAACCGAATCCTTTGAATCGTTCATTAAGTCCTTTTTTTACGGCAAACGGTCTGACCTGTCTTTTAAATTTATGTCGGATCTGACATCGAACGATGCTTCAAACTTTATTCAGGCCCTGTTCAAAGATACTGTGGATTCACTTGATGATGGAGATTTTTCCCGTGTGAAGCAAAGAATGCTGCAGGGTCAGATACAAGGATATAATGAGCAGAAAAATTTTGAATATGACAAAGGGCCCTTTCATCCATTAGAAAAACCAGTATCTGAATTAAAACTTTCGCTTCTTACATCAAGCGGTCATTTTTTAAAAGCATTTGACCCAAAGCCTCTCGGTGTTGAGAACATGACCCAAAAACAAGCAGAAAACCGGGTGTTTGACTTTTTAAAAGAAGAACCTCAACTTTCCGATATTCCCTTTAATTCAAGACCAAAGGATCTAATGGTTCGTCATGGCGGATACGATATCAGGGCTGCAGCAAAAGATCCCAATGTATCTTTCCCATACCAGAGAATGGTGGAATTGAAAAATCAAGGGGTTATAAAGGCTTTGACTTCCAGTGCTTATTCTTTTGTTGGTGCTTGCTCCCAGAAAAGGCTACTAAAAAAAACTTTACCGGACTGGGTTAAAAATTTTCTATCCCAGGGGACTGATGCTGTCGTTCTGGTCCCGGTCTGACCGATCTGTCACATGTCCGTGGGACATGTTGCAAGGGCCTTGGAAGAAGCTAAAATAGCCACAATTATTATTGCAGTGAAATCCTTTGAGACCAGGATGAGAATGATGTCCCTTCCCCGGGTGCTTCTCACCCCGCAACTTTTGGGACGACCCATGGGAAGCCCCTTTGATGAAAAGTCACAGGTAAATATTTTAAGGGCAGCATTGCAATTGCTTGAACAAGCAAATCAAAACGGAATAGTGCAGGATTATTATAACACAGATACGATAAAGGCTTTTACAAATGAAAAATAAAAAAATAAAAGCTTCAAATACCATTTTAGGAAAAGATTCAGAAATTGAAGGGAATATGAAATTTATCGGCACCTTAACAATTGAAGGTGCTTTTAAAGGTAATATTTTGGGAGAAGGGAAAATTATTATTGGCCTTGATGGGGTGGTAAGGGCTAATATACTTGCATCTGACGTTGTTATTTATGGTCAAATATATGGTCGGGTATCTGCTGAAAACAAAATCAGTGTTTATAGCTCCGGGAGGATTTTTGGAGATGTTAAGGCTCCGGAATTCCAGATTGAGAAAGGAGCTATAATTAAGGGTAAATGTATTACAGGCAAAATCGACAAAACAGATGAAGACGAGTTGGATATTATCAACACCCCTTTAATAACTCATATAAACAGATAAAAAATAAGCAAAAGAAACCCGGCTTAAAGTTTTATTGAAATTTTTTCATATTATATTTTTCAGATATTTTGAGTCGTTCTTCGGTTGACAGCGATTTGATATATTTTCTCCATCCAGGGCACCAACCGGCATGCCATCTCCACACCCGTCCTAAAAATGACTTAGGATTGTTGTCATATTTCGCTCTAAAACCGCAGTTGCCACAATTGTGTTTTGCCAATTCTCTTCTCCCTTATTGAAACATTCTCCATTGTATAAAATATTTAAAGAACCTATTTAAAAATTGCCTATTCTACAAAATGTTTCGGATATTGATAATATTTATTATTAAATCGAAATCCTAAATACCGGTTACCTCTTTTGATTTTCATGATCCGTTGAAGGATTGTGTCAAGGTCTATTTCTGAATTTTGATCATCCTTATATAGAGAAATTAAAGTTTGTATTTCAAGTATTTCTCTAATTATGGCTAAATTTAATTCATCAGTCTTAACCGGTGAAGTTTCATTGAATCCAAATTGCAACAAAGAATTTGGCAATACTGCTGCCCAGGCTATCCCGTCTCGTTCCATTAATTTATTAATTGCTGTTTTGCATCCAAGCAGAATAAGAGAACTTACATTTCGCGTAGTCGACGATTTGTTGAGTAATTTTTTCAAATCATCAACAGTGAGCCCATTAAAAAATTCACCACCGAGAACCCCGCTCATACTGCCGTAATTAGATCCGTGATGGCCTGAAATAAATACCCTGTCAAAATCAAAGGAATCATTGTTTAAAACTGCCTTTAATTCAGGCAAAAAATCAATTACACGGTAATCCCTATTCGGGTCACCTGTTTTATGCCAGCGAATGACTTTACCAAGATTGAAAATCTTTCTGGGATAGTCCCCTCCTGGTTTTAAAACATCCTTATGCTTCATATCATTCATTACAGCGGTTAATTCCTGGATTCTTTGACGTTTCTTCATGCTGTAAGTCTGCATTGAAGGGACAATAATCAGTTTAGATTCCGGTCCAATGTCACTGTCGGACAAATGCGAGAAAATTTCCTGGTTCAGCGGCTGCATTGAAGGAATAATAACCTGGCTGGATTCAGGCCCATTGTCCTTTATTTTTTCTTTGTCCATATAGTCTTGAACAACCTGGATTTCAGGAATGGCATTGTTAATATCTAAGAAAAGAATGTCTCCGGCAAAAGCATGTTGCCAGAACAAAACCGAGAAAAGAAAAAAGAGAAAAGATTTCATAAATACCAAAAATCAGACCCGGCTATTAAAAGTTTGAAGTATGTCCATTTACGATTTAAAATCTAACAAATTTTAATTGTAAACACAATGTATCTTTAAAACCGAAGATAAAAAAAGCACCACCCTTTCTGCCCGTTTTTGCCTATTTGATTTTTTCAGGTAAAGATTATTTTATATAATATATCTTTAATATTGCAGGATACATTTTTTTGTTTTATTCTGGATTTAAAATTCATCTTTCTCCATTCAAATCAAGGATTTTAAATGATAGAAAAAATACCGGCAGAATCCATTCAAAAAGACCTTGAAAATGATCAGGTTGTTGAACAGGCCTATCAGCACTTGAAAGGTATTTTTATTAAGCATTTTCAAAACGCTATGCTTGAAGTCGGACAATATCTCATCAATAAGATGTACAATGGGAATTATGAATTAGCTCAAAGAAAAGAGCCTGGTGGGACAAAATCTCTGGCTAAATTATATAAAAAAATTCAACTCGACTCCCAAAAAAATGGAACGGCTCCCTCCCGGACTTGGCTGTATGATTCTGTTAATCTGGCCATTGACCATCATATATTTGAAAACCATAAACTTTCGTCCGTATACGGACGGCTTGGACACAGTCATAAAGTAAACCTGACCTATGCCACTGATAACAAGATCAAAAAACGCCTGATAATTGAAACAGACCAAAAAAAATATTCAGTGGCAAGGCTTAGGGAAAGAATCCGGGAAGAAAAAAAGAAAATTGATATTGATTATATCTCAATGAATGAAGATATGATGGCAGAAAAGCTCATAGCATTTGATGTGCAAAGGCTGGAATATCTTAAAAACCAAACTCTTTTTTTGGAAAAAAACACCCGAAAAAAACTAAGCCTTTATCAAGATAATCTACAGAAAATTGAAGCAACTTTGGCCTCAAAGCTGTCTAAACATAAAATCCCGAATATCATAAGTGCCAGCAGATGCACAGATATCCCCGCTTTTTATAGTGACTGGTTTTTCAACAGAATAAAAAAAGGATTTGTTCAGGTCAAAAAAAACATTGATATGGCAACAAGCCAAAAAATATCCCTTGCGCCCAAAGATGTTCAATGCCTGGTTTTCTGGACCAAAAACCCAGGTCCCATGATGACTCGTATTGATGAACTCAAAGCGTATCTTTATTATTTTCATTTTACTTTGACCCCCTATGACCAGGAAATTAAACCCTTTTTACCGCCAACAGAAAAGCTCATTAAAATATTTATCCAGCTATCAAATAAAATCGGAAAAGAAAAGGTGATCTGGCGGTATGATCCAGTTTTTCTAACCGATAAAATCGATATTGAATATCACAATAAACATTTTAGCCAATTGGCATCTCGCCTTAAAGGATATACAGACAGATGCATCATCCGGTTTATTGATTCCAATCAAATTCCACTAGAAAATAAAGAGTTATTAAAATTAAAGGAACTCACACAAAAAAAAATACGTGATCTGGGCAATATTTTTCAACACGCAAGTGAAAAATATGGGATAAAAATTGAGGCGTGTACTGAAAAAATTGATCTGTCAGGGTTTGGCATATCGCCCGGCAAGTGTGTTGATGACAAATTAATCAACACCATCATGGATAAAAAATTATTCATAGGCAAGGATTTGTTACGACCAAATGATTGCGGGTGTGTAAAAAGTGTTGATATCGGAATCGACAACACATGCTCCCATGGATGTCTTTTCTGTTATGCGACCAAAAATCAAATACAGGCAAGAGTCAATTATCATCATGATAAGGATTCCCCTTTATTGATGGGTAAAATAGCAGATGGTTAAAACATGACCCCAAGATTAACCTGGGCAAATGTATTCCTCTTTTCAGCTGATTTGGTGTACCAAATAAAATGCTTTTTCAAAAATTTGTGGAACCAGCAATACCTTTTGATTAATTGCTATTTAGCCAAAATGCCAATATTGGCATTTTGGCTAAATAGCATTATGATATCACGAAAACCCAATATCAGCCCTTAATCCTTAACTAATATTCAGGGTTTAAGTATTATTGATTATCTGTGTTATAAGTAAAAATTCCATCAACCACTATATGCGGTATCTGGCTTTCATTAAGAGAACCCATGTATATAATAATAGTCTACACCATTTCAGAATTAACACCGGTTAATTTTTTCTCCAATAATGGTAGCCTGATTAATTCGATTTTACCTTTTTCCATATATGTGAATTAGTTTTTGAAAATTTATTTACTTTGTACCACAATATACAGTACTGTGATTATTATTGAAATTGACTGGAATATTAAACACATTCTGGTGAATGTATGCTTTGGGGAGGGTGTAGACTATGGCAAGTATTCCACTTCGAGAATCAAATTCAAGTCTAATGCCGATATAAAAGTACTGACCATAGGAATTTTCTATTATGTGGAAAACCAAATCAAGTATTAAAACTGAATTTTTAAACAAAATGATTCTTATCGTATTTGTTTCGATTGGATTGTGGGGCTTGATTTGGATATATGATGAGTATTCTACTTTCAAGGCTGAATCAAAATCTTTACGCAAAAACCAGATCCAAGTCCAAAAATTATTACTAAAAGATGAAGTGTCTGGTATCGTACAGTATATCAAACGCATGAAAAAAAAAGCTGAAAAAAACCTGGAGATTGAACTTAAAGAACGGGTGTATGAAGCCCATGGGATAGCAATGAATCTCTATCGGCAAAATGCGGATTCAAAAGATCTCCCTGAAATCAAAAAAATGATCAAGGATGCCTTAAGACCCATTCGATTTAATAGCGGCCGAGGATATTATTTCGCTGTCTCAATGGATGGTGTTGAGCAATTGTACCCTGTCAGCCCCCAATTCGAAGGGGAAAATCTGTTGGGTTTGCTGGATTCCAAGGGGAATTTTGTTATTCAAGACGAAATTGAAGTCATTAAAAGCAAAAGAGAGGGCTTTGTTAAGAACTTCTGGATAAAACCTGGTAAAAATCCCTCCACAGCATATCCCAAAATATCTTTTATAAAATACTTCAAACCATTGGATTGGTATTTTGGGGCAGGCGAATACCTTGATGACGCAAAAGAACAAATTCAAGAGGACATTCTGAGTCATATTGCAAATTTAAGATTTGGAACTGAAGGATATTTTTTTGGAAGTACATATCAAGGTGATTCTCTTTTTTCCAATGGCAAAATCACTATGGGTTCCGGTAATGTCTGGGATCTCACTGATCCCAATGGAGTGAAAATTATTCAGGAACAAAGAAAAGCGGTCAAAAATCCTGACGGGGGATTTGTTTATTATTCTTGGCATAAATTGAACACATCGATTCCATCACCAAAGATTTCATTCGTTCATGGGATTTCTGAGTGGGAATGGACGATTGGGGCCGGCCTTTACCTTGATACAATTGAGAGAACTATTTTAGAAAATAAGGCCGCATTAATTATTGGGCTTAAAAAAAGAATTACCAGAAGCATATTGATTCTGGTAGTATTATTGTGTCTGGTTTATTTTTGGTCAAACCGTATTTCCAGTCATATTGCAAAAGCGCTTGAAACCTTTTCTTTATCTTTAACAAAAGCAACGACCGATTCAGTTTTCATAGACCCGGGTGATATTCGCTTGCGAGAATTTAAAGATATAGCCAAAATAACCAACAAGATGCTGACAAGCCAAAAGCAGGCTGAGGATGCGTTGAAAAAAAATGAAAAAAAATATCGTCTTTTGATTGAAAATCAGACAGATATGATCGTAAAATTTGATCTTAAAGGGCAGTTTCAATTTGTGAGCCCGTCTTATTGCACTACCTTTGGAAAAACCCGGAAGGAATTGCTCAACGAATCATTTATGACGTTAATTCACACAGATGATCAGGATAATGTGAAAAAGGCCATTAAAAATGTTTATAACCCACCATATACGGCCCATGTTGAGGAACGTGCTTTGACTAAGGATGGGTGGCGCTGGCAGGCCTGGCTGAACACCGCTGTTCTGGATAAAAACAATAAGATCGATGCGATTGTCGCCGTAGGCCGGGATATTGATGATCAAAAAAAGATAGAACTGGAACTGATAAAATCAGAACAGCAATTCCGAAACCTTTTTAATTCAATAACTGATCTTGTATACACTCAAGATATGAAAGGACGTTTTACTTCTGTAAACCCCGCTATGAATAAACTCTTTGGCTATGATATAGATGAGTTTTTGGGTTATAAGGCATCCGATTTCATGGAATTAGAATTTCAATCTGATTTTGCAGCTCGCTATCTGGAGGTGATCAAAAAGCAAGAATATCTTGAGGGTGTAAGTTGCTATCTCAATAAGAATAAGGGAAAGCTTTATCTTGAGTATAAGAGTTCTTTGGTCAAACAGGATGGTGAAGAACCTTATATCAGTGGTATTGCAAGGGATGTAACTGAAAGAGTTTTATCGAAAGAAAAAGTCAAAAAACTTCAAGAGCAAATAGCGCACTCTCAAAAAATGGAATCCATCGGCATTCTGGCAGGTGGCATTGCCCATGATTTTAATAATATCATGGCTATTATTCTTGGAAACACGGAGCTGGCTTTAGATGATATTCCAAAATGGAATTCTGCTCATTCCAGCCTTGAAGAGATCAAAACAGCCAGTTTAAGGGCAAAAATTATTGTAAAACAGCTTTTAAGCTTCAGCCGTAAGACCGACCAAAAACTGCAGCCCATTCAAATTGGTTTAGTCATTAAAGATGCACTCAAGTTTTTGCGGTCAACAATTCCAACTACCATAGATATTGTGCAGGATATTTGTATCGCAGATGAAACGATTCTTGCAGATCCAACCCAGATCAACCAGATCATGATGAATCTGTGTATCAACGCTTCCCATGCCATGGAACAAAACGGCGGAAAGCTTATCATCACTGTGGAAAATGTGCTTTTAGGCGATAGTTCAGCCAAAGACTATCCTGATTTAAAAAGCGGCAAGTATGTTAAGCTAATGGTAAGCGATACTGGCCCGGGAATAGATCCCAAAATCATAGACCGCATTTTTGATCCCTATTTCACAACCAAAGGGATTGGCAAGGGTTCCGGTATGGGGTTGGCCGTAGTGCATGGCATTGTCAAGAGCCATAGCGGATCTACTAAAATTGACAGCACCTTTGGTAAA
>JABIYQ010000017.1 GCA_018702715.1 Desulfobacula sp.
ATGAAATTTTCCCTGAGATCTGTGACCGAGATCAAAAAAGATATCATAGCTGCAAAAGAATATTTCAATGGACACCCTTTTGAAACATGTTTTCTCCAGGATGGGGACAGTTTTGTCATGGGAACAAAAGACCTGATCGAAATTCTGCAAACACTTCGAATTGCGTTCCCATCGTTAAAACGGATCAGCTCTTATGGCAGGGCTCAGACCATGGTTAAAAAAACCGCTTCAGACATGAAAGACATCTTTGAAGCCGGGTTAAACAAACTCTATTGCGGCATGGAATCTGGATCAGCCAGTGTGCTTGAAAAAGTTAAAAAAGGAATCACTCCGGAATCTATTATCAAGTCAGCCCGAATGGCCAAACAAGCCGGTATGGACACAACCCAGTTCATTATTCTTGGACTTGGGGGGAAACAATTATCAAAACTCCATGCGATTGAGACGGCCAAAGTGCTCAATGAAATCAACCCGGATTATATCAGATTGCTCACCATTGGGGTAAAGCCTGGCACAGGCCTTGACAGCCAAATTGCAAAGGGAGAATTCATTCTGCCGTCTGAAACCCATATGATCTCGGAACAGCGGCTGCTCCTTGAACATCTTGAGAATATTACAAGCCATTATGCTAATCACCACAGTGTTGACCTGCTTCTGGAGGTCAGGGGCAGTCTGCCCACAGACAAGGATCGGATGCTCACTATCCTGGATCGTTTTCTATTCTTGAGTGAAGCTGATAAAATCAATTTTATTCTGGGAAGACGTCTGGGATATTACAGACGTTTATCTGATATAAAAAATGAGCTTCAGTATGGGATTGTAGAAAAACAGGCCCAGAAAATAAGGCGGACTAATTCTGATTCCTTTGAACAAGTTTTCCACGATCTGCGCCGGCAGGTGATCTAACTGATATTTTCCCTCGACGAAATGCAAATCAGGCATTATTTTAAAGATAAGTTTAAGCAAACTCTTTTAAATGGAGCTTATCATGAAAAAAATTATATCGTTATTTATTATATTATTTGCCTCAACTTCGTCAATTGCCGCTGATGGCAAATTAATAAATTATCAAATCAATAACCAATCCTATGAGGGATATTATATAAGTCCATCTAAACAAGCACCCCTGGTGTTACTGATTCATGACTGGGACGGATTGACTGAATATGAAATCAAACGATCCAATATGCTTGCAGACCTTGGGTATGCAGTATTTGCCCTTGATCTGTTCGGGGCAGGTGTCCGTCCAACCCAGGTAAAAGACAAACGACAACATACAGGTGAGCTTTACAAGGACAGACAAAAAATGAGGGCATTGATGGAAGGCGCACTTATTGAAGCACAAAAACAGGGAGCGAATACCGACAATGCTGTGGTTACAGGGTATTGTTTCGGGGGAGCGGCAGTACTTGAATGGGCTAGGTCCGGAGTAAACCTTAAAGGGTTTGCCACTTTTCATGGTGGGCTTCAAAAGCCTGAAGGACAGGACTATTCAAATGTCAAAGGCCAGATTTTAATCCTGCACGGCACTGCAGATTCAGCAATACCAATGGAGCAATTTGCAAAACTGGCCAAAGAGCTTGAATCGGCAAGCGTTCATCATGAAATGATTACATATAGCGGTGCTCAACATGCTTTCACTGTATTTAATTCAAGCCGCTACAAGGAATCTGCAGACAAAAAATCCTGGGCACGGTTTAAACTATTTTTGATTGAAACAATTGGAGAGAAAAACCCCCTACCCTTGTACAATAATTAAAGTAAACCCAAATGTTGCAAAAGCCATGAACGGTGAAAATTATAATACAAAAAAGATGAATACAGAAAACCACTTATGTTGAATTTCAGAGTCAGGTTTCAAATTGAGATCATTTGTTAATAATTCAGGAAAGTTACATGCGATGACCCTGTTTAAAAAATATCCACAACCCAATTTGTTGTCGTTTTATCTACACGTCTTAGCCGAAGCGAATTATCCCAAATCAGCCGCGCTTTTGCGCCACCTGGGCAACGGTACAATTATCTGGATAAAACGCCATTTGCCGAATTTGGCAATGCTGCCATTTTCGGCAAATGGTATTGGAACGATGTCCGGACCAGGCACAATCGCTCTACAGCCCTGACCTGGAGTTGGTTTTAATCTTAGATTTTTAAAATGTTATCCGAATGTGCTTGCTCCGAACCCCTATCGGCCTTTGGATATCCGAATCCTTCACTGGGTGATTTTAATTTGATACTATGCCTTAGCTGTTTGCCAATTCTGTTTTTAAATCTTTTTTAAGAATTTTTCCGGTAGCTGTCATGGGGGATTCCGAGCACTGATGCCAGGGAGATCTCGGGGTGGATGAACAGTACTTCTTCAATCTCCCTTGGATATACATTGTATCCGCCATGGAATCCATTGAAATCACAAGTGTGGAGATGGGCCAAAATCTCGAGTATTTGACGGGTGGCAAAACACCCCTTGAAAGGGTCTGCAAATTGTTGTCATCGCTACACTTATAAGGGTTAGCAAAGATAGAGGTCTCAGGTTTCAAAGGACGTAGAGGCATTGTTGAACAAATATGTTCAACCGGTGGAGTCAATTTTAAGAGTTTGTCCAACCCATTGAAATGGCTGGCTTTTTTAATAAATCGCCTGGATTTGTTAACCGACATTCCCTTAAAAGCTCAAAAGAATCCGTAAAACACAGTCTGGACAAGGCTTTTCATGATGTTACCGAAAAAGGAATTCCGGCCCTTGATGAAGATCCGGATAAGGCCATCCTGATGTTAACCTGTGCAAAATTACTTGAAACCTGACTTTTTACAAGTTCATCAACCTTGATCATTGGAAACGCAAATATCCTTCACAAAGATGATGCCAAGCAGGATTGATTGATAAGTTTATCAGGATTAAAATTGTTGCTTATGAGTAAAAAAACTGGAAACCACTAAAGTTTATCAATGTACCCGGGAAGGAAAAATACGGGCATTGCATATTGTGATTGATTGTTTCAAATAAAATGTGGACTAATAGGATAGTCCGGATGGCTTTTTGAAACCTGAAAGGGTCAGATTTTAGCCAGTAGTGTTCATTTAAACAAAAAGACATTCTTACAGTAAGACGTTTCCGGCGTGAGAGAACTTCAACACCGCCCAGTAACGTTGAAATATCTGTTTTTTCGTTGTAAAAAATACATGAGAATACATTAAATACATAGCATTTTATATCCGGCTAATTTAAGTGGTGTTTTGTTCTTCAAAATTAATCTATAGATTACAGATTGACATATCGTAGTGTAATCATTTTTGGAGGTGGATTCAGGAAAACATCTGTGGTTTTCCCCAATATTTTTTTTGGCATATTTGTTTTCAAATTTCCTCAAGTCCTTGTTTTAATTTTTGTAAACGGGTCAGGACATCCTCAAAATCATATCTTTGTTCCAGTATGTGTATGACTAATCTGAAACTTGAATCCTCTGCAGTTTCTTTATCCAAAATTTTTATTATTTCGTTCAAGCACCTATTACTGCAGATTTTGGCCATATCATGCCCCAAAATTCTTATACTTGCTATTTCATCATTGAAGTCTTCTGATTCAAAAAGCTCTTTATTATCAATATAAAGCCTCTCAATAATATCAGTGTATTTGTACTGGAGTAATAAGAAATATAAATCCTGAGCATCTTTCTGTCGTTCTGGAAATGAATCATTCCATGATAGTAATTTCATAACAACCATTCCTGGAATTGTTGGAACTTTGATTTGATGGAAGGGCTCTTTGGAGATAATTATCGGTGTTGAGTATTTATATGCGTCTTCAAATCCTGAAACACTCATCACTGTGGTATGTTCAGGGGGCCAAGAAATAAGATTCTGATCATCAGAGACTTTTCCAAAAGGAACGATATCAATAATCGTCTCACCATATTCAAAACGCTGCTTTTGTTTTGATTTTTTAAAACCTTGTGCATTTAATAGTACGTTCTCGATTTTCTCATATAATTCCCAACTTTCTATTCTAACTGCAAAATCGATATCCATCGTCCTCCTGGGCGCACGGATTCCATGTAAATAGTCCAAAACAAAGTCTATAGCCGAGGCACCTACGATAAAAAACTTTACACCAAGCTCATCCAACATTTTTTTTATATGCAGAATTGCACTTTTATGCTCAGGGTCAACCTTACGTGAAATGTCCAAGGATATGTTTATCATAAATCAGCTTTGCAGTTTCAATTTTCCTTTGATTTTTAAATTCCAGAAGATCGGCATATATCAAAATAGGATGAACGATATCTTTTTTTTTGAAGTATGTATCTTCAGGCCAAAATTGTTGAAATATAAAGATATTACCATCTTCGGTTTTTCGCAATCTATTCTGGATGATGATGTTAGTTAAATACTCTTCATCTGCGTAGATGATGAATTCTTCTGGCTTTAGATATTTTGTAAGCTTATATGCCGCAACTTCACCACCCCACTGAGCATTATTGACTTTTAGTGGTGCATATTTCCAAAAATCCGCCGGCCCTTCAAACCTGCCTAACAGCATTTTGTATTTTAACCTTTCAGGGTACTCCAGGCACCACCGATCCAACAATGCTTTCTTATCAACTATTTTTTCCCCACGCCTACCCATTTTGATTACATGGCCTTGATTTCCAAGGTTCTGAATTACATTTCCTACAGTTCCCAAAGCGACACCTGCATGATTTGCAATAACCCGATGTGGTTTTACAATTAAATTTTGATTACGCAAAAGTGCATAAATTAATTTCAAACCCGTTTTTGTGAATGGAGTATCCCCCCTGCTCTTAAAGTTTAGTGCTTTGTCTTTCTTCCCTTTTATGAAAAAAATTATAGGAAAACAGTTGATATATACATTGCCGGCCATATCGATGAAATTAATATCATTTTGCTTCAACTCTTCTGCCAGAGTCGGATTTACAAATTTTGTAACCAACAACTGTTTATACTCATATGGAATATGATGCCTGTAATTTAATAAAATACCAAGGAGAGCCCTGTTAACAAAAGGCTTTACTTCAACGCAAAATTTTAATTCTATTTCGCGTATTTGAATTTTAATATACGCATCCGCTCTGAAATCGCCAACAATGGTTTCTAAATCTTTCAGCTCTGTCTCTATTTCAATACCTATGCTTTCTTCAAAAGCATTTAGGGCCGTTGTTAATACCTTGCGTTCCATTAACTCAAATCTCCGATTTTGTTCAAATTTAAGATTTGTTCATATAAATTGAACATATAAAAAAATTGAACAAGATGTCAACAGTTTATTTGATTATATGTTCAATAAAATATTGTGTTCAAAAATCATGAACACTATTAAAAAATGAACGAATATCTACAGAAGATTGATCATAAAATTTATGAAATATCCGGGCTAAAGAATATCCGCATAAATCTGGGGTAATCCGGCCTGTTTGATTTTCATGGCAGTATGATGATAATTGTATGTTACAAATCTTGGTTCAACCGTGCTCTTTTGAATATCCCAGATAACATAGGTGGCTTCATGGACTCCGTTTTTTGCCTGGCCCACACTGCCGACATTGATGATGTATTGTTTGTCATCTAATATAGAAATTTTTTGGGTAAACCCTTTCTTTTTAAGTCCCTTATTATCAACTTCATAGATTCTCAACAGATGTGTATGCCCGCCAAAGACAATGCGTTCATGAAGCTTTTTAGCGCGCTTGATCAGCTGGGCATCAGATAAATTAAAAATATAGCCATCAATTAAATTTGAAGAGATGCCATGGACAAATAAGGCTCCATACAATGCCAGGCTTGAATCCAATGAAGAAATGTATTGTATCGAGCTATCTGATAATTTTTTGCGGTTGATATCAAGGGCAGTTATGGCATTTAGATTAAATAACCTTTTATAGCTGTCGTTAAGAATGGCGAATTCGTGATTGCCACGTATCGATGTAACTAAACAGGATTTCAATTTCAAAAGAACGTCTTCAGGGTCAGGGCCATACCCGATATTATCACCCAGTGAAACAATTTTTTGTATTGATTGTCCGGATATGTCATTCAATACAGATGTTAATGCTTCAAGGTTGCTGTGAATGTCAGAAATAACTGCCAGTTTTTCCATACCAACCCTCTCATCTTATCTATGATTTTTGTCTTGCGGTTGTCAATTAAAGGCAATCTGAAGTTTTCGTCCTTAAATAGCACCCCAAAAAGAACACACAGCGATAATGACAAAAAATACCCATTGAAACAATTTGGTGATAACATTTGGGATACCAGATTTTGCGGCAATTACGATCTGCCAAATGGCAAATCCTGTGTAATTGACTGCAATGAATCTAATTAAAAGAGTGTTATCAGACCCCATGTCCACGCCAAAACCTGCTAAAAGCAGAAAGGCGGTTGATAGTATTAAATAGACGGAAACATAATGAAACACACAATGCATCACTTTTTTGGGCACCAATTCAAAATCTGATTCCAGCATTGGTACAAGAAATATTTTGGTTCCCACCAGAAAATGACCAATAGTTGTAAAAGCTGATGTTATTCCAGCAACCAATAGCATCCAATTCATAATAGACTTCCTTATTTATAAAGTTATTTGATTTTAAAAAATTGTTTTGGAAATAAAAATTTATATCATATTGCATTTTCTATTTCCAGAATCTAAAAAAAAGAGTCTATCTTGGTTCTTCAGCCATGGCTATGTATTTTATTACCAGCTCTTTCACATGAACAAAATTTTTATTAAATTATATTGAAAAAAAATAGACTGATACCTATTCTGAAATTGTGTTGATTATGTCTATTTCAGTTCAGTTTTTCAAGGTTTTCTCTTGGTGTTGCTTTGATCTGTTAGTCCTGCCTGGCATTTTGCCTTATAGATCCCGGAAAAATGCCATAAATGCTTGCCCTGACAATTGTTGAAAGTAAGTCCTTTTTATATTTTTTTCCTGAAACGACCTACTCAGATGACGTTTGAAGGCAGTGTGATTTTAATTTCCGCCAAATGATGGAAATGCATTGTTTGTATCTCCCTGCACAAAATGAAAACAGGGGAAATGGGAATAATTTTCAAGGAAATAATGCTTGACATTAAATAATTGTATACAGTATACAACTATCCATAACCCGTCATGAAAATTCAACAAAACTCATTCGTTCATGACTTTATTAAAGCGGATATAACTTAAACTTAAGGATATATATCATGGCCGCGAAAACACACCAGGAAGAACTTGAAAGATTAAAGACCCTCAAACAGCGGGCATTCATGGGAGGCGGTGAAAAAGCAAGAGACCGCCAGCGTGTAAAAGGAAAACTAACCCCAAGGGAACGGCTTGACCTGTTGTTTGACCAAGGTAGTTTTGTTGAGTTAAATGATCTTGCCGAAAGCCAGTGCATGGATTTTGGTATGGAGAAAAGAAAAGTTCCCGGAGATGGAGTTATAACCGGCTTTGGTACCATTGACGGGCGAACCGCCTTTGCCTATGCCCAGGATGCAACGGTTCTGGGCGGATCAGTCGGGACTATTCATGGCCAGAAAATCTGTAGAATCATGGATGAGGCCCTGAAAGTCAAAGCCCCATTAATCTGTCTGAATGATTCAGGCGGAGGCAGGCTTCATGAAGGTTTTTTTGCCTCCAAGGGAGTGGCCGGCATGTTCTTTAGAAATACTGCTGCATCCGGGGTTATCCCACAAATTTCCTGCATTATGGGGCCTTGTGCCGGTGTGTCAGTATATTCACCCGCTTTAACAGATTTTATCATCATGGTGGAAAAACAGAGCCAGATGGTGATCACCGGTCCAAAAGTTATCCAGGATGTGACAGGGGAAACAGTGACTTTAGAAGAGCTTGGCGGTGCCCAGGTTCATAGCCGGGTTACAGGCCAAGCCCATTTTGTTGCAAAAACAGATCAAAAAAGCATTGAATTGATCCAATATCTTTTAGGCTTTCTACCATCCAATCATGATGAAACCCCACCCTCAAAACCCAGCGAAGATGATCCGGAAAGAAAAAATGATACCCTGACCCAGATTGTACCGGCAGAATTTAAAAGAGCTTATGACATGCATCGGGTTATTGCTGAAGTGGTGGACAAAAATGAATTCTTAGAAATCCTTCCGGAATTTGCCCCCAGCATTATTACCGGCCTTGCACGCCTTGACGGAGATACTGTGGGGATCGTTGCCAACCAGCCTTCAGTTATGGCCGGATGTCTTGATTATAATTCCTCAGACAAGGCAGCACGGTTTATCCGGTTCTGTGACTGTTTTAACATCCCTTTAGTGAATTTAGTGGATGTACCCGGATATTTCCCCGGGGTTGATCAGGAACATGCAGGTATCATACGACATGGTGCAAAAATGCTGTATGCTTATTCAGAAGCCACAGTGCCAAAGATAACCCTGGCTTTAAGAAAAGAATATGGAGGGGCTGTCATGGCCATGTGCTGTGCCGGCATGGGGGTGGACCTTATGATGGCCTGGCCTGTGGCCCAGCTCGTTGTACTTGATACTGCAGCAGCCATTAATATCATATACCGAAAAGAAATTCTGGCAGCAGATGACCCCCAAAGCTTTAAGGAACAAAAAATTAAAGAATATGATTACAAGTATTCAAATCCGTTTCATGCGGCTTCCAATATGCTGGTAGACCGGATTATCGAGCCTTCTGAAACCCGGACCCAGATCATCAAAGGCCTTAAGATGCTAAAGAACAAGAAACGCCCCGTACCTTTTAGAAGACATGGGAATATACCCTTATAAAGGAGAAGCTAATACATGGATTTTTTACTGACAAAAGAACAAAAATATATTCAAAAAGCTGCAAGAGAATTTGCCATGGGGGAAATGGCACCCGTGGGCCGGGAATTTGATTTAAATGAAACATATCCTGCTGCTATTGTAAAAAAGGCAAGGGAGCTGGATCTTATCGGGCTTTTTATCCCTGAAAAATTCGGTGGCCCCGGGTTGGGTTATCTTGAGCAGGCCATGGTCATGGAAGAATTCTGGAAAGTTGACCCGGGTATCAGTCAGCAGCTTTGTTCCTTAACCTTTGGAGCAGAAGAATTCCTACTTTTCGGCACTGACGAACAAGGGAAAAAATTTCTTGAACCCATTTTTACAGGGGATGCGGTTATGGGATTTGCCATAACAGAGCCTGATGCGGGTTCTGATACCCTGGCTGCCGCAACAACGGCCGTGAAAGAAGGCAATGAATGGGTTCTTAACGGATCAAAAGTCATGATCGGAAATGGAACCCGCGGGACCTTTATGCTGGTTTTTGCCTTAACTGATCCCGATGCTCCCAGATCCAAGCGACACAGTATAATTATTGTTGAAACAGACAGACAAGGATACAAAGCTGACCCCATGCATGGTAAAATGGGATTGCGCGCTTCAGACACAGCCGCCATTTATCTTAGCAATGTCCGCGTGCCCGAAGAAAACCTTCTTGGAATCCGTGGAAATGGATTTCACCAGCTCATGGCCTTTTTTGACAGAAGCCGGGCTTATGTGAGCGCCCATGGTGTCGGACTTGCCCAGGGAGCTTTAAATATGGCAGTCAAGCATGTCAGAGAACGAAAACAATTTGGAAAACCCATTGGAAGTTTCCAGGGTGTCCAATTCAAAATTGCTGATATGGCAGTAAAAATTGAGCTGGCCAGAAACATCATGTACAAGGCTGCCTGGCTGCTTGATAACGGGAAAGCCGATACAAATGTTACTGCCATGGCAAAAATGTATGCCGCACGAATTGCAGTTGAAGTGGTGGAGGAGGCCCTTCAACTCCACGGCGGTTACGGATATTTTGATGATTATGATATCGAACGCTTCTACAGAGCTGCAAAAGTCCTTGAAATCTATGAAGGGGCAAAGGAAATTGAAAAAATGATCATAGGACGGACCATTGTGGGTAGATAAAGTCCATTGTATAACTTTTAAAAAATTTAAATTTTAAGGACTCAACAATGAAACAAGAATTTTTATTAGGGAACGGAGCCATGGCCCTTGGAATATTAGAGGCCGGCTGCCAGATCATGACCTCTTACCCTGGAACCCCTTCGTCGGAAATCCTTCCTGAGGTTGTCCGATTTTCCAAAGCCTTTAACCTGAATACCAGTATTGAATGGTCTATTAATGAAAAAGTAGCCTTTGACAATGCTTTTGCAGCTTCCATATCCGGAAAAAGAGCTTGCTGCTGCATGAAAATGGTGGGTCTGAATGTGGCGGCTGATTCATTTATGTCTGCTGCTTATATCGGCAATATTGGCGGGCTTGTGATTATCTCCTGTGATGATCCAGGGCCTCATTCATCCCAGACTGAACAGGATTCAAGGCTTATGGCTCGTTTAGGAAAAGTACCCGTGCTTGATCCGGCAAATCCTGAAGAAGCAAGAGAAATGATCAAGACTGCCTTTGATCTTTCCGAAGAATTCCAGGTTCCTGTTATGGTAAGACCTGCCATCAGGGTCTGTCATGCGCGGCAGAATGTCAAATACGATGTTCTTGAAAACAATTTGACCAAGGCTGATTTTAAGCGTGAGCCAACAAGATGGGCCTCCACGCCAAAATTCAGATTTCTACAGCACAAGGCATTGAATAAAAAGCATATAAAAATCAGCGAAAAATTCAATACGCTGAAACCTTTTAATATGCATACCCTTGAAAAGCAAAAACATTATCCCTTTGGTGTTGTAACCGGTGGTGTCCCTTCAAGTGTTGTTCAGGATATGTTTGAAGAGTATGGAAGAAATGATATCCCGATCCTGAAACTGGGTGCACCCTATCCTTTCCCGGAAAAACTGGCAGATGAGTTCATGGATGCCTGTGACAAGGTATTGGTGATTGAAGAGACTGACACCTTGATTGAATATTTGTTAAGGGACAAACGAAAAACCCTGGGGCGCTTGTCCGGGCATGTACCCATGGAAGGTGAGCTTGTGCCTGAAAAAATAGAAGGTGTGCTGAATAAAACACTTTCCGATTGTGAACTTTCTCCTTTATCCGACCATGATTGCGGACAGGAAGCCTTCTCTCTTGTGGGAGGTCTTGAGCTTCCCATCAGAAAACCGACTTTGTGTTCAGGATGCCCCCACAGGGCATCTTTTTATTCCATTAGAAAAGCTCTGCCAAAGGCCCTTTTTCCATCTGACATCGGGTGCTACACTCTTGGCAGCAACCTTGGCGTTGTGGACACAGTTCTTGACATGGGAGCCGGTATTACCATGGCCTCGGGATTCTGGAATGCCTATATTCAGGATGATGTTCAAAAACCCATTGTGGCCACCATGGGAGATTCCACCTTTTTTCATTCCGGAACTACAGCGCTTATCAATGCGGTTTACAATGATTCCAGATTTATACTTGTGATCCTGGACAACCATATCACGGCCATGACCGGCATGCAGCCATCCATTACACAGGGTGACCGCGTGGATGGAAGAAAAGGTAATGCCATCGCCCTTGAGACCATTGTCAAAGGATGCGGTATAGATTATCTCAAAGTAATTGATCCTTTTGATACAAAAAATATGATCCAGACGGTAAAGGACGCAGCTAAGTACGTGAATGATCCTGAAGGTGGCATTGCAGTTATAATATCCCGCCACCCCTGTGTGATCGGGTTTAAGGATACGGCGATCCCGGAAAAGATCAAGGTAAAGATAACTGATGAATGTAATGAATGTGGATTCTGTCATTTGCGGTTTGAGTGTCCTTCCATGTATTCAGATAAAGAAACCGGAAAGACTGAAATCAACGAAGTGCTTTGTGCCGAGTGTGGTGTCTGCTTGCAGATATGCCCGCAGAATGCCATTGAAAAAGCATAAAACCTTTACGGAGAAAAACACTTATGAAGACAATCAATTATGTTTTAACCGGTCTGGGCGGACAGGGAATCCTTTTCATGACAAAGATTCTGGCAACGGCTGCTTTAAATAAAGGATATAATATTCTGGGCGCTGAAACCCATGGAATGGCACAACGGGGCGGTTCTGTCGTATCGCATTTAAGAATAGGGGATGCTAGGTCCAGCCTGATCCGGGCGGGTGCTGCCGACTTTCTTTTATCCATGGATGAGTCTGAAGCATACCGGTATCTGCCATACCTGAAAAAAGGCGGAAAATTATTTGTAAATGCTCCTTTTGATGCATTCCCGGATAAAAGGGTAGCTGAATGGCTTGAAAAAAACAGCATCGAACCCCGAGCCATGGAAGCTTCAAAAAAAGCGATGGAGCTTGGAGCTCCCCGATCAACCAATCTGGCCATGGTTGCCTTTTATTCAGCATTTGGTTACGGGCCTTTGAGTACGGATGACCTTCGGGCTACAGTGGACGATATGAGTCCCGGACAGTTTAAAGAAACTAATCTGAGAATTTTTGATGTCTGTTACGAGACCGGCAGAAGTATGGTTTGAAAAAAAATCATATTTTGATAAAAAAAACTTGATTTGAATAAATTGTACACAGATATTTGTGAACAATTAAAAAAACAAAAAACTTTATCCATTATATATGGAGGCCTTTATGGAACTTTTTAAAAATCTCACTGTACTATCACTTGAACAGGCAACAGTTGCCCCCTATCTCACCTATAGATTAGCCCAGGACGGAATGAATGTTGTAAGACTGGAACACCCGATATATGGAGATCCCAATCGATTCATCGGCGAAAACGTCCTTGATGAAAAGCGGATGAACTCTTATTTTTTATGCATTAATTCCGGGAAAAAAGCATTATCCTTAAACATGGCTGATCCCAAAGGGCAAGACATATTTAAAGAACTGATCCGCAAACTTGAAGTCGATATTTTTGTGACCAACCAGCTGCCAAAAAACTATGAAAAACTGGGTATTGCCTATGAATTGATGAAAGAAGTCAAACCCGATATTATCTGGCTGGGGCTTACAGGATTCGGTCCTGACTCCAATGAGGGTGCCTATGACCCGATTCTTCAGGCAAGATCCGGGTTAATGGAACTCACTGGAGAAGCTGGCGGTGATCCCCAGGTTTTAGGCATTCCTCTGCCTGACATGGGAACTTCTGAACACGGATATGGCCTTTTGATGAAAGCGCTTTTTAAAAGGGCGGC
>JABIYQ010000016.1 GCA_018702715.1 Desulfobacula sp.
AGGACATCTTTATATCCAAAAGAAACACTGTGCACCACGGGCACCTGTGTCGCATTCTGCATCAAAGATTCTTCTTCCCCTGCCCATACAGAGCATGTGCCTTTCCCTATTGATTTATTCTTCACGTATATTCTCCTTTAAAAATGCCAGTGCCGTTTTAACATATAATTTAGTTCCCAGGACCAGTGCATCCTCATCTATATCAAATTTGGGATGGTGGTGGGGGTAAGATGTTTGTTTTGAATTATTTCTTGCTCCTACAAATGCATATGCGGATGGGACCCTATTGGCAAACTCTGAAAAATCCTCCCCTGCCATGGTTCTTATATCAGAAGTTACCTTTTGTTTATCCTTAAGAATATCAGATGCCTCTCTTCTTACCAGCCGAGCCATGGATGGATCATTGGAAAGCATGTGGTTACCGATTTTAAATTCAAGATCACAATTTGCATTGTGGAGCCGACAGATATCTTTTACAATCCGTTCAAACTTTTTTAACACATCATTGCCTTTATCAAGCAAAAACCGAATAGAACCCTGTAAAATAACCTTTCCCGGTATTATGTTTGTATTTGACCCACCCTGAATACGCGTAAACATGACAACTACCGGGTGCAGCGCATTGATTTGCCTTGTCTGTATCGCCTGGACCGCTTGAATAATATGTGATGAAATAAAGATCGGATCAATTGATTCATGTGCAAATCCGGCATGCCCGCCACGCCCCTTGATGATCAGTGTAAAATAATGACTGGCAGCCATTATGGGTCCATCACAGATATCCATTGTACCTGTTTTTAACCCGTTCCAGAGATGACATCCAAAAGCTGAATCCACACTGGGATTTTTTAGAATATCTTCCTCTATCATTTTATAGGCACCGGCATCTTCTTCATTGGGCTGGAAAGCAAAAACAATTTTCCCGGCAATGCTCTCTTTCAGATTAGCCAGCAGTTTTGCCGCAACCAGAAGCATGGCCATGTGTCCATCATGTCCGCAGGCATGCATCACTCCTTTGTGTTGGGATTGAAACACAAGACCTGTTTCTTCCTGAACAGAAAGCGCATCCATATCTGATCTGAGCAAAATGGTTCTGCCTTGTTTTTTTCCTGACAGAATTGCTTTTACCCCTGTTTTTGCGATTTTTCTTGTTTCTATCCCTGTCTTATTAAGATATGCGATTATTTTTTCCTGGGTTTGAAATTCTTTGAAACCCAGTTCCGGGTGTTGATGAAAATCGCGTCGAAGACGAATAAGTTCCGGGACAAGCTCTTCCAGATGTTTTTTCAGATTCATAAACTTTAAAACCCTTTTAGTTTATTATGTTGCATTTCGTATTATATACCACTGCAAAACAACCTGAATATATAATAAGTTCAGAAAAAGCAAGTCGTTGATGATCCTCAGGCAAGAAGTATAAGTGCTGCAGAAAACCTTTTACGAGAAGATTTATCAGTCATAGAATCCGTTGAAGCAACCATTGAAATCATTGATGTGGAAATGAGCAAAGAGCCTGGGTATTTGACGGTAAGCAAAACACCCCTTGAAAGGGCGTATAAATTAATTGCAAAGGTAGATTCCATAAGGGTTAACAAAGATAGGAGCTCCCTGATTTCCAAGGCGAATGATGGCCTGAACAAGGCAAGAAAAATTTAGATATTTGCAGAAGACCTGGAAAAAGCAAACAAAAAAAGGAGGGCTTGTCCTGGAGAACGTCAAGAAGATACTAAAAGGGCAGGAAAAACTTAAAAGCCATTTAGAAGAATGAATACTACCACATGGTAAGAAACGACTTTGATTTTATTCTTATTTGTTTGCAGAAACACTGATTTTATTAGTCTTTACTTTTAATTTCAAAAGAGTGGAAGTGGCCTAATGGACATAGTCTACATCATATCAAAATGGGCATTCTCCAACTAAGTTGAATCTATTCAAAATTTTTCAATAACAAGACATAGTATTTATTGGTTAAAGCATGAGGAGAGAATCAGGAATAAGGGATAGCAAATCGGCTTTGAGCTTTTATATCATAAATACATAGTTAACCCGTATGCTGGAAAATATCACTCGCTTTTTGCATCTTGAGAATCTGATCAGTTTTGTGCTATAAAGTGTTATGGTAATTCCCTATGTTAAATTTTGTATAAATAACTGAGTTGTAAAATATTTCATTTATTGTATTCATTATTCTTTTTACACATTAAGAATGCTTTAAAGTATAGGTGATATTTAAAATGAGAGCGCCAATATGACAATTCGTGCTAAACTTTATTTAAGTCTAATAGCCATAGTAATATTACCTGGTCTGGTATTAGGACTAATTAATATCAGATCGTCTGAGAAGGCATTAAAAAAGTCGATTTCAAGCAGAATTCAAAATGTGGCTATCCAAGGGGCCAATTCGATAGAAACGGTATTTTATGAACGGTTATCAGAGGCCAGGGGCCTGGCATTAAATCCCTCCCTCATTGAAGCGGTTAAATTATCTAACAAATCTTTTTCAGGTGTAGAACCAGAAAAAATTAAAAGCAGAATTGATAAAATCGACAATATCTGGATAAAGGAAGGACAGAATTCAAAAATCGCCCGGCAAATTCACAGTAATCCCATTTCAGAGTTCCTAAAAAAATATAGCCGTATTGATCCGGAAAAATATGGTGAAATTTTCATAACCAATGCCTTTGGGACAAATATTGGATGTACAAAAATCTTATCTGATTACTTTCAGGCAGATGAGGACTGGTGGCAACAAGCTTTTAACAATGGTAAAGGGGAAATTTTTATTGATGATAGGGGATATGATGAATCCATAAAAACGCTTGTCACAGGCATTGTTGTCCCTATTATGGATAATGGTAGCGCCATAGGTATCCTCAAAATTAACTTCAAGATCGATCAGGTTATAGAGTTAGTTTCAACTGATGATCAAAGCAAGACTAATATCGTTTCTCTCGTAAGATCTTTGGGCAGCCTTATTGTTAGCAGTGATAAAAACCGGGATGGTCTTTCAGAACTGGAATTAAAAGTTATGAAAACCAATGAAGGCAGTGGATGGATAACGGATTTTCATCAAAACAGTGAAATGATTATTGGGTTTTCACCTGTGAATTTAAAAATAAACACCCGGGTGCCTACTATTGGAGTTATGTTGCGAGTGGGTTTAACCCTCTAAAATAATAGCAAAATTTGACTAATTGATTGTAAATCAATATTGACAATCAATTCAATCGGTTAGAGCACATTTTAAAAATTCTTAAAAAAACTGGTAACATAATATTTTGCCTCTTTGCATACCTCACTGTGTCTGGCACAGGCAGTTCCAATGGTTAAAGACTGTCAAGCCAGGTAAGCGTTTCCTTATTATTTTCCCAGTCTATTAGCTCATTAATTTTCTCGTCCTGGTTTATTTTTGACTGTGCATATTCAATAAATCTTTTTTGGATATCGCGTTTTCTCGACAGATCAATGTGCAGATAAGCCATGGTTGACTCTACACTTTTGTGTCCAAGACGATTTTTTATATCAGACACAGGATCGC
>JABIYQ010000015.1 GCA_018702715.1 Desulfobacula sp.
CATGCCAGACTCATATATTCTATATTCTTTTTATCTTAACAAATTTTATCTTCATATGCTAATCAAGAATAGCCTAATTTATAGCTAATTTAAAAAAAATAATTTGCTTCTTGTATTTTATTCTATTTTCAGCACATCTTTATAATGTTAGTGGAGTATTAGTCATTAATTTATGATCAGATGCTTGAACATAAGCAGAATATTTGTTCCGAATAGTAATTTTTTCAGACAAAAACTAAATGTCACAAAAACAAATTCATCTGAATCAAAAAATTGCGAGGTTGGTTTGTATCCTTTTTTAAAATAAAAAGCTCCAGTGCTTGTCGCACATCCTTCTTAAAACTCGCCAACGCTTTTTTGTGCCTATAATTTATCATGACATCACTCATTGGGAAGGGAATTTGTCCTTCCGGCATTTTTCTTAATGAGATATGATTCAAAGAAATTTTGATCATTTGACCATTATTTTATTGACACAGGATATATTGAGGTTTATATTATGGTCAAACGATCAAAACAAAGGAGGAAACATGCCCCGCCCCAAACGACCAAGACATATCCTTTCCAGACCAATAGCAAGTAAATTCAAGCCTACAGGAATTGATTCCAAAGAAGAGATAATTCTTTCCCTGGAAGAATTTGAGGCCATTCGGTTAATTGATTATGAAGGAATGGATCAAAGTCAGGCCGCTGAAGTCATGAATGTCTCCCGTCAGACAGTTGGAAGGATTCTAAAAATCGGACGCTATAAATTGTCGAAATCAATTGTTGAGGCATTTCGTCTTAAAGTTTCCGGTGGTTGTTATAAAATTCACGGAAACCGCAAAGGAAAAGGCAGGAAAGGTGGTGGATATGGTATGGGGCGTGGCAGAAATCGGATGGACTGATCTTATTAATCAATCAAAGAATTTAAGGAGGACAATCTTATGAAAAATAGAATGAATCAAAAAGAAGACAGAAGCAACAATGCAGCACAGCCTAAGACTCCCAACGGTGGGAGATATCAAGACGGCGGTCAGGATCAAGGCCAAAGAAAGGGGGGTCGGAAAGAAAGAAAAAAATGTGACGGCCAGGGTCAGGGCCGCAGAAGTGGACAAGGCTGCAGGAAGGGACAAAACAGATAATCATAATGGAGGAATTATTATGCCAGGTTTTAATCAAACAGGCCCGATGAATGAGGGACCAATGACAGGTGGTGGAAGGGGGATTTGTACACACATGGCGAGTCCCGGGCAGCGATTTGCAGGTAGAGACGTCACAGAATATGGTCAAGGCGCCGGCAGACGGCGCGGAAAGAGAGGATGCCAGGGTTATGGCAGGGGGATAGTTACAAATATAAAATTTGAGCAACAACCGGTACAGGCTGCGGCTACCAAAGAATCTTTAAAGAACCGTGCTAAATTTCTTGAGGGTGAACTTGCGTCAATAAAAAAAGAACTTTTGAATTTATCTGAATCCGATGCATAGTAGAAATGCGGTGTCATAAAATTTGGGCGCCCACATTTGGTATATGACACTTTTTCAATTTTAAATTTTTTAATTCAATTTTATAACCTTGTGAAAGTAGTGCAGGATAATTTTTCATTCCAAAGTGCAACATTAATTTTAATTGAAGGTTTCCTATAGCTGAGACGACAAGCTTTCTTTAAAATTTTTACATCAATGAGTTAATTTTGATAATGAAAAATAATAATATTTTCAAAAACTTTAGTTCATTTACTCAAATTCCTTAAATTCTGTGCAGTGTTACACAGCAACTATTTTAGTTTTTATGTTTTAAGTTGCCGTTGCAATAAAAATAGCCCTAACGGGTGCAGGATAACCTTCCACTGTCTTATCAGGATCATTGGGATCAAGAAAATCTTTCAGGGTTTCCGTTTGAATCCACCTGGTTTTTCTCTGCTCTTCTATGGATGTTTTGGTAATATCCACACATCTGATATCTTTAAACCCTGCCCGCAACAGCCAGGACTTCATTACCAGAAGATCAGGAATAAAAAAAATATTTCGCATTTTTGCATAACGGTCTTTTGGAAAAAGACAATAATTTTTTTTTGTATTAATAATGAGATTTTCAAGTATCAGTTCTCCGCCGGCTCTCATGGAATCACAAATATCCTTAAGCATTTGAATCGGGGATTTTCGATGGTATAAAACCCCCATGCAAAACACGGTATCAAAATACTTGTCCATTTTCGGAAGTTCGTCATGGGGGACTGGAAGACAAAACAAATTTTCCTGTTTTAAAAATTTTTGCATGGCCAGATATTGAAAATAAAACGTGCTCTGGGGTTCTAAACCCAGTACCATCAATGGATTGCAGGCAGCCATCCTAAACATGTAATATCCGTTGCTGGAACCGATATCAAGGATACGACGTCCCTTAAGGTCAGAGATGTGATGGTTCAGCCGTTCCCATTTCATCCAGGACTGCCACTCGGAATCAATTAAAATCCCAAAAAGGTTAAAAGGCCCTTTGCGCCAGGGACAAAGCTGTCTAAGCTTATCTTTTATCAAGTTTTGGCCTCCACAAGTTAGATCTGATGAATTGCCAATGGTGATAACACGGCTTTCAAGATCAATAAAAGAAGGCTTAATGACCGGCAAAGTTTCAAGAACATTTTTATATTTTAAATAATTACCTTTGGCATGATCCAGAAAAACTCTTTTGCTTTTTATTAGTGTTTTAAATTCATTGCTCAAAGCGTCTATTTTCAGACGGTGCAGGTTCTCAATTAGGCTTTCCATTTTTACGTGTGACCTTTATGGTTACGTGTGACCTTTATGGTTACTTGTGACCTTTATGGTTATTTATGGCCTTCATGGTTACTGGTGACCTTTAGTGTTACTTGTGACCTTAGGGTCATCTCTTTATTGCAATCATTGAGGCAAAATTAAACCATTTAAGCCAGATATCAAATTTTGTAAACCCGGCATTTAAAATCCGGTTTTGATGG
>JABIYQ010000014.1 GCA_018702715.1 Desulfobacula sp.
ACAGAATGGGATGTATTCCCATATCGCGCATGGCGGTTTAGTAAACATCACAATCAACCGCGTTATGCTGCCGAATGTGCCAAAGAGGTTTACAGGTATTATTATCGCACAAAATATCCCCACGATGAAAATGTTTCCATGCGTCCTGTTCGAATGAGCCCATTCCATAACAGACTTCAGGATTTAGGTGCAGTTTTTGGAACAAAAAACGGGTGGGAGCGCGCCAATTATTTTGATCCTAAAAAATCCTGGCGCAGGGCAGGCGAAGATCAGCGGGAATGGGGCGGATGGCTCAAACCATCTTTTTTTGAAAACATTGCAGCAGAGTCAGAAGCCGTCCGAAATAAAGTCGGCCTTTTTGACATGAGTGCTTTTGGTAAAATTGAACTTAAAGGTCCGGGCGCATTGCCTTTAATCCAGCGACTTACAGATAATGATCTGGATCGTCCCATAGGATCTGTGACTTATACTCAATTTCTCAATGATCATGGCGGTATTGTAGGGGATGTCATGATAACCCGCCTGGATTCTCAAACCTTTCGAATTATTACGGGTTCAGCTCTTGTTGACTCTGATCTGGGATGGATCCGATTGAATCAGAAAGAGGATGACCTGTTCGTTGATATCAAAGATGTGACGGAAGACTATGCAGTGATAGGCCTGTGGGGCCCCAATGCCAGGGAGGTATTACAGAAAGTCACAACAACAGATATTTCCCATACATCTTTCGCTTATATGTCTGCTAAAAACATAGAAGTTGAATCATTGCCCGTTTTTGCCCAGCGTGTCACCTATGTGGGTGAACTGGGCTGGGAATTATACATTCCAAAAGAAAAATCTATTTTTTTGTGGGATAAATTATGGTCAGCAGGTAAAGATTTCGGGATAAGACCCTGTGGATTCAAAACCATAGATTCACTTAGACTGGAAAAAGGCTTTCTGGCATTAACAAGCGATATCACACCATTGGAAACTCCATTTGAAGCAAGACTTGATCATTGTGTAAAATTGGGGAAGCAAAGTGATTTTAACGGAAAAAAAGCCCTTGCTGTTCTTAAAAATCAAGGTATAAAACAGCGCCTGCATACACTTGTAATAGGCGATGAAGAATATTTGACTTTATACGGTGGCGAAGCTGTAACCTTGAACGGAAAAACAATTTCACGCCTGCGAAGCACAGGATATGGGCATTCAATTAAAAAAAATATTGGTTTTGCATATCTGCCGATAGATTGTATAGAAACTAAATTTCTTGTAGAAATATTTGGAGAAATGATATCGGCAAAAATTGCACCTGATGTCTTATACGATCCCAAAAGCCGGGCAATCCGGAGATGATTTCAGCAATGGCAGCCATTAATACAAATTATAAAAATGATATAGCCAATATTGAAGCTATTGAAGAGCAATTGAAAAATATTGCAGACGCAGGTTTTTCACATGTGCAGTGGTGTCATGACTGGCTGGGCGAATATGTGTATAGCCACATTGAAATGGTGCAGATTAAACAGATGTTGGAAAAGTACAATTTCAAGTTAAAAGGACTGCATGCGGCAGAAGGTGGAGTACCAGGTCTTACACAGGATGGCAACCTTGATTTCGGCCACAGATTTGAAAACAGAAAAAATTATACATCGCTTAACGAATATAACAGGCTTGCAGGCGTTGAGTTAATTCAGAACAGGGTAGATTTGGCTCATATTATCGAAGCAAAAGAAATTGTACTGCACATGCAATTGCCCTATATCGAATTAAGAGAAGATGAAGATTTCAAAAAAAAATATTGGGAACAGGCTTTTAAAACATTTGATGAATTAAAACCTTATTGCAGGACCAGAGGTGTGAAAATAGCAATTGAAAATTTGCTTTGTACACCCAAACAGGAACAAATGGATCAATTTGACACCTTGTTTGAGAGGTATGATTTTGATTTTATGGGATTTTGTTTTGATTCAGGCCATGGTTCTATGGTTTGTGTAGATGATCCCTTATTTTTTGCTAAAAGATATAAAGAGAGAATAATAGCATTACACCTGCAGGATACGGACGGCATTGCACCGGAATTAATTGAAGATGGAATGGCTGCGTTAAAACATGACAAACATGCACTTCCTTTTACAGGTATTATTAACTGGGATGATTTAGCAAAAATTGTTGCCAGGTCACAATATAAATTGCCTGTAACATTAGAGGTGCATCTTAAAAGCGATACCTATGATCAAGAAATGTTTAATCTTAAAGATGCATTGGGAAAAGCACAAAAACTTGATGAAATGGTTAAAAATTATAGAAAATAATTAATAAAAGTTGCTGTTTGCTTCCAAAAAGATTACCTGAAAGTTACGACATTACAGGAAGGGCCATAATGAAAAAACGCCAGGTTGTCATAAAATGCGGTAAAGAAACGCCCGATCCGATCACTGGCATTGAATATCCAATTCCAGATTGTTTGAACAGCCTTCGACAAAAAGCAGATGTCATTGTCACTGATGATGAACAGGAAACAACCATCCTGAAAGCCGTTCAGGGTGCCACAGTTTTGATGATAACCTATGGAAAGGTTACGCGTCGGGTTATCAAAGCCGGACTGCCAACGCTTAAAGCTATCGTCAAGATAGGAACAGGCATTGATTCAATAGACATTGATGCCGCAAAAAAATATGGTGTTCGGATAATAAACTGTCCGGATTATGCTCAAAACGCGGTGGCTGAAGGGGCTTTTTTGCTGCTCATTAATTGTATGAAAAAATTTGGGCCTGTCCATCGTTTTGTCTATAATCATGGATGGATGGGTCCGGGCCTGGAAAATAAAGGATGGAATCTGGAAAATAAGCTTGTTGGTATGGTGGGGTTAGGTCATATCAACTCTCAGTTGGCCCGCATGTGCCAGGGATTTAAAATGAAAATACAGGCCTATGATCCCTATGTCATAGATTTGGTGATGGAAAAACAGGGCATTCATAAAGTTGAAGAACTTGATCTATTGATGGCAACTTCAGATGTGGTTGCAGTTTGCCTTCCTCTGAATAATGAAACCGCAGGAATAATCTCAGATCAGCGTCTAAAACTCATGAAATCAAGCGCTTTTATAATTAATGTCAGTCGTGGCGCAATTATTGATGAACCCGGGTTATTAAAAGCTTTAAAGGAAAAAACAATTGCAGGGTGCGGCCTGGATGTTTTCTCGGAAGAACCGCTTCGAAAAGAGGGACATTTTTTAAGCGAGTTGTTAACCATGGACACTGTTGTGATTACTCCCCATATAGCAGCCTGGACCCATGAAACATGGGATGGTCTGCAAAACGAAGCCCTGCAAAACGTAATCGATGTATTGGAAGGGCGGGACAGTTTGATTCGATCTTTGGATCCCCGGCTGCAAAATCAATCCAATTGCATTTATCCGGCACCCTGATTATGAGGACAAAATACAGGAATGAGAATTTTATCAGTTTCTGATCAAGTTGAGCCCATGATTTATGAACCGGGTGGTGATAAGTGCTTTCCCGGAATAGATCTTATCTTGTCCTGTGGTGATCTGCCGGCTGAATACCTAACCTATCTTGTAACCGTATTCAATGTACCATTGTTTTATATCAGGGGAAACCATGATGGGATATATGACGTAAAACCGCCTCAGGGTTGTGTTGACCTGCATGGCAGGATAATAGTATATAATGGAGTCAGGATAATGGGGTTGGAGGGGTCCCACTGGTACAACGGGGGGCAGCACCAATACACAGAGAAACAAATGGCAAGGGTGATTTTGAAAACAAAGTTTAAAATCTGGTGGCACAAAGGGATTGATATAGTTGTTTCCCATGCACCGCCAAGGCATGTCCATGATGGTAAAGATATCTGCCACAAAGGGTTTAAATGTTTTAGGGGCTTTATTAAAAGATATTCTCCCCATTATTTTTTACATGGCCATATGCATTCCAGTTTTAAAAATCAAAAAGAACGGGAAACTAAAGTAAATAAAACAGACGTCATAAACACTTTTGGATACCATGTGTTTGATTATATAAAATGATAAAATACTTAAAACAATTATTTCTCAGGAGCGATAACGTTGATGACAACGGTATAAAAAATTTTGCCGACAATCAACACAAGGAAGAAGCCTATGATGAGAGGCATCTGGGCATCCAGGCTGTTCTTTTGGATAAAATTGTAGGCAGTGTGGGGCGGTATAAGGATTTTAACAAACAGTTCAGGTTAAAAAAAGATCGACCTTCGGCAAGACTTGAACAGGTTCAAGAGGCATTTAAAAAGAAAATTATGCTTCCGCCCATCATCCTTTACCAGATTAAAGATGAATATTATGTCCTTGATGGTAACCACCGTGTTTCCGTTGCCAAAAAATTGAGTTATGAATTTATTGACGCTAAGATAACTGAATTCCTTCCTTCCAAAAATACGCTGGAAAACATCATTTACAGGGAAAAAGCAAGGTTTTTGGATAAAACAAAATTGCCGGATACAATCCAATTAACAGAAGTAGGGCAGTATGGCCGTTTGTTAAAACAAATTGATGAACATCATGGTTTTTTAATG
>JABIYQ010000013.1 GCA_018702715.1 Desulfobacula sp.
AAGACCCATTTATACCTATAACACTACTCTGAATTCCATTTTAAAAATCAAATATGATACCCTTACCGCTTCTGACCTTTCGGTTGCCGATGACCTTACTCGGGATAAAGTTATTAATTATCTTTATGGCTACACCTATGATGCCGATGCTGTCACCCATGCGCCATCTGCAGTTCGGGACTGGGTCCTTGGAAGCATAGTGCATTCGAGACCGGTTGTGATTGACTATTATGACCCAGCAAATATAAACAACTTGTTAAAACGCTATGTTGTTGTCGGTGCAAATGATGGAATGTTGCATGTCTTTGATGATACTAGCCCCAGTGATACAAACTATGGCAAAGAAATATTTGCTTTTGTTCCGGAAGATATCCTGCCAAATCTTCAGAATGTTTCAGTAAACCCATTTTTAGACACTGTTGATGGGTCTATTGTGTTATACCGTTCCAATAAAGCACCTAAATATCTTATTTTTGGAGAACGCAGAGGTGGTAAAAAATACTGGAGTCTTGATGTTACTGATACCAATCCATTGAATTGGTCTGTGGCATGGAATTATGAAAACAGTGAAATCGCTCAAACCTGGTCAGAACCCATTGTCGCCTCAATACCAGTTTCAGTAAACACTTCGACGGGAGAAAGACTATTTAAGGATGTCCTGGTTTTTACCGGTGGATATGACACGGAAGAAGATAATTATCCTGAACCGTTTAATGATCTGGATAATAGTGGGTCTCCCTATAAAACATCCGGAGTCATCGATGGGACTGAGTGGGATAAGAATGATTCAGCCCAGGATATTAACAGCAATAATGGTTATGACTTATACAACCTGGATATAAATGAAAATGGGAGAGGAATATTTATTGTTGATATAGATGATCCCACTGCCATAACCAATGACGGCTCAGGGAATCAGATTCTTCCTTTTTCTGTTACCTATGGGGCATCTGATACAAGTGATACAAATGGTGCTGTTCAAACATTGTCTTCAATGAAATTTTGTTTTCCAGCCTCGCCGGCAGTTGTCACATCAACCTTTCCATATTCATATAAAGTCAGCAGCCAAATTACTGAAGGTAGAAAATCCAATGTAATAGATTCAATCTATGCCACAGATATTTATTCAAATATTTTTCGGATTAACTATACCTTTGTCGTAAATCCTGATGATCTTGCAATAGATTCTTATGCAGTTCAGACCAATAAATGGACTGTCACCCAAATTTTTTCAGGAAACCCAGCAAGTGCAAGCAACAGTGGAGAAACCGGCCAGGGAGATGATACCAGTGACCAGGGAAGGAAAACATTTTATCCGCCTGCCATTTCCCTGGGAGGATCATGCAGCTATTTTGACGCCGGCAATTACAGATTTACGAACACTCAATTTCTGAATACTGATAAAATTGCATCATTGTACTTTGGTACGGGAGACAGGGAACATCCCACATACACAATGATACGAAACCGATTTTATGCCATTTATGATGACTCATCCGTCACAGCAATTGAAGACCCGGACGGAACACCGACCAATATAATTGTTACCACAGTTCCGTATAAAGAGGATAACCTATTAAATCTTTCCTGTGATGAACTTGACAAGGGAACAACGCTTACCGGAATAGTAAAAAGCGATTTAGAAGACATACTAAGTGATGACCCTTCCTATAATAATTACACCCTGCTGGAAAATGGATCTACAAATGAAGATGACGCAAAAGGGTGGTATATAGTGCTGGAAGATCAGGGAGATGCAACTAAATGTAGTCATTGTACATATTCAGGAAGTGTGACGAATGCAACAACTATATCAAGGGATAATCATGATGGTGAAAAAATTCTTAGCCAGGTTAATCTCTTTGCGGGTATTCTCTACTTTACATCATATCAACCATCCATATCTGATCCATGTAACCCCCAGGGAAACGGTCTGGCATACTCGTTAAATTATTGCGATGGTACTGCTGGTTATAATTTGAATATCTTAAATGATTCAGGAACTGATTTTAACTATGATGTAACAGATAGATATCATAAAGTAATTAATATTTTCGGTATTCCTTCTGATTTTTCCATTGTAACAAGACAGGGGCAGGCAGGGGCAATGTCGATGATGGGCGGTGATATTATCGGCCCTAAGAAAGGATCTGACTTTACAATCAAAGGCTCGGAATTCGGGCTTGATTTATATTATTGGAGAGAAGGGAATAGTCAGAAAGAATAAGATAACCTGGATTTAAAAAAAGGATAATCAACTCAATGAATTTTATAAAATCAATCAAAAAAATATTTTTAATATTGATCATACTTATATCTTGTTTGTTTCCTTTACTGGTTTTTGCAAAGGTATTTATCACTACTGAAATTGTAACAGGACAGGTCATATCAATCACAAACGAGTATACTATTGAGCTGGATAGTGGATTTTTATATTACCCAGCAAAAAAAAATATCCCCATTTCAATCAAACCGGGTGAAGCCATTTCAATCAGGTATTTTATAGATGAAGACAATGATAGGAATTATATTGAATATGCTCCAGGAAAAAATAGTCTAAAACCTGGTCAGTTACCTAAAAGTACAACAACATCCAAAAAAATGCTTTAAATTAATCAAGGATATCAATTTTTTCAAGGCGGTACCGCATGGATCTTAAACCTAAATTCAAATAATCAGCAGCTTTGCTCTTATTACCTCCTGCAAGTTCCATAGCTTTTTTAAGATAGCTATGCTCAATGGTTGAGAGGATTTCATCCAGATCTACACCCTGCTCAACGTCGGCAAGATCAAAGCGCCGTCCCTTTATACCCTCTATCCATCTTCTTTTCTTATGCATGGAAATTGTCAGGCTTTCGGGTAAAATAATATTTGTGGAAGAAAGGGCTACACTACGTTCGATTAAATTTTCAAGTTCCCTTACATTGCCGGGGAAACTATATTTGGTTAAAAAATCAATGGCATAGGAAGACAGTTTTACAATATCTTTCCCCATTTTTTTTGAATATTTTTCCGCAAAATGCTTTGAAAGAATCTCCACATCTCCTTTTCTATCCCTTAATGGCGGAACTTTGATCGGGATAACGTTCAGCCTGAAAAATAGATCTTCCCTGAAATTTCCATCTATGACTTCCTGCTCAAGTTTTTTATTGGTGGCAGATATAATCCTGGTATCTACTTTTATTTCTTTAGTTCCGCCAACTGGTTTCACAAAAGTATCCTGTACCGCCCGCAACAATTTAACCTGAAGAAAAGTGGATAATTCTCCTATTTCATCCAGAAAGATGGTACCTTGATGGGAAGCCTCAAAAAGACCTTTTTTATCACCAATCGCTCCTGTAAAAGATCCTTTGACATGTCCGAAGAATTCACTTTCCATTAATGTATCCGGAATTCCGCCGCAATTGACAACCACAAATGGCTTGTCCTTTCTATCGGAATTTTCATGAATGGCTCTTGCAATCAGCTCCTTTCCAGTTCCACTTTCTCCGGAAATCAAAACATTTGTTTTTGTTGAGCTAATTTGTTCTATTTTTTTATAAATGGCCTGCATACCCGGACTTTTACCGATAATCCGGTTAAAATACATATTGTTCCGAAGTTCTGTGGATGTCCGCTCTTTTTCATGATCAAGAGTTTTTAATTCAAGGGCTCTTTGTATGGTCTGTTTGAGCTCATTATTATCAAAGGGTTTGGGGACAAAATCATAGGCCCCTTCATTCATAGCCTCCACAGCAATTTCCGTTGTGGAATAAGCAGAAATCATGATAACAACTGTATCGAGATTTTTCTTTTTAGCTTCTCTTAAAACTTCAAGCCCGGTGATGTCACCCAGCCGAATATCGGTCAGAATAAGGTCATAATTGTTTTTTTGAATCATCTTTAGTGCCTGGCTGCCATTTTTGGCATCCGACACCTTATATCCCTGTTTTGACAATAAAACCCCAAGAAACTCGCGCATGCTTGTTTCATCATCTACCACAAGGATATTTTCTTTATTTACCATATAAATAAACAACCTTTCCATTTACCATGGTTAAAAATGCCCGGCCTTTGACCTTCATCCAAGAAAAAGGTGAATTTTTACTCCTGGATTTAAATGACTCAGGATCAATTTCATAGGGTACATCAGGATTGATAATGGTCAAATCTGCAATATTCCCTTGTTTGATATCATTGTTGATCCCAATGATTTTTGCAGGATTCTTTGCCATTTTATTGATAAGTTCTTCCAAAGTTAAAAACCCGTCATGTACCAGTTTTAAAGACAGGGACAAAGATGTTTCCAATCCGATAATACCAAAGGCCGCCATGTCAAATTCCACATCTTTTTCCACCACACTATGGGGCGCATGATCAGATGCAATAAGGTCAATTGTCCCATCCAAAAGCCCGCAAATAATAGCTTGTCTGTCTTCTTCGGATCGCAGTGGTGGATTCATTTTAAAGTTTGTATCATAATCTTTTACATCTGCATCAGTTAGGGTGAAATAATGCGGTGCCGTCTCACAGGTGACGTTTACATTTCTTTTTTTTGCCTGGCGGATCGCTTCCACTGATTCTTTTGTACTGATATGGCAGAAATGAACCTGTGCCCCTGTGAATTCTGAAAGTGCAATATCTCTTGCAACCATAATACTCTCAGCAGCATTAGGGATTCCTTTTATCCCCCAGAATGTAGAAAAAGAACCTTCATTCATAGACCCGCCATCAACAAGACTTGTGTCTTCAGCATGAACAAAAATTGGAATATTGAGACCTTTGCAATATTCCAAGGCCCGCCGCATAATGTTTGAATTTTCAAGCGGTTTCCCATCATCGGTTACTGCAATGATCCCTGCTTGTTTCATATCATAAATTTCAGCAAGTGTTTTTCCCCTTGATCCTTGGGTGACTGACCCTGCAGGGTATACTTTTGAAAGACCCAATTCCTTTGACCGATTGATAATAAACTTTGTAACCTGACTATTATCATTCACCGGATTTGTATTGGGCATAGAACAAACTGCTGTAAAACCGCCTCTGACAGCAGCCAAAAGACCTGATTCAATGGTTTCTTTATATTCGTGTCCAGGTTCTCTTAAATGAACATGAATATCAATTAGCCCGGGTACAACAATCATCCCTTTAGCATCTATAACTTTGGTATCGGACCTGGTTTCAATATAAGTCTTTGTTTCAATATCATCCGGATCAACAATTGCTTCAATAAGATGGTCTTTAATGAAGATATCTTTTTTCTCATCAATATTTCCAGGATCAAGTAAACGCGCTCCTTTAATCAGAGTCTGCATGTCTGCCACCTCCTGCGACCAGGTAAAATAATGCCATACGCAATGCAACACCATTGGTAACCTGCTCTAAAATCAGGGAACACTCAGAGTCAGCAACTTCACTTGATATTTCGACTCCCCTGTTCATTGGACCGGGATGCATTACAATTACATCTTTTTTAGCCAGATTCAGTCGAGACTTGTTCAATCCAAAAAGCATTGAATATTCCCTTTCAGAGGGGAAAAGTATATTTCCCTGTCTTTCTTTCTGAATTCTAAGCATCATTATGACATCCGCCCCTTCAATACAGGTTTCCATATTTGGTGATATTGTACACCCTAATTTTTCTATTCCCGTGGGTATCATGGTTCCAGGAGCACAAATAAAAACATTGGCACCCATTTTAGAAAATCCTGTAATATCTGATCGTGCCACCCTTGAATGAGCAATATCGCCTATAATTGAAATCTTTAACCCTGTTATTTCTCCTTTTTTTTCCCTTACACTCATCATGTCTAAAAGTGCCTGGGAGGGGTGGGCATGAATTCCGTCCCCTGCATTAATAACCGAAGCGTTTACACGTTTTGCAATTAAATGGGCAGCCCCAGATGACGGATGCCTCAAAACAATGACATCTGGTTTCATGGCTTCAAGGTTTTTGGCTGTATCAATAAGAGTTTCTCCTTTAACTATACTCGAAGAACTCTTTGAAATAGAAAGGCTGTCTGCAGAAAGCCTTTTGGCTGCAGTATCAAAAGAAAGTTTTGTTCTTGTTGAGGGTTCCTGAAAAAAAAGGACAATGGTTTTACCCCTTAGAGTGGGCACTTTTTTTACCGGTCTTTCTGAAATTTCCTTCATTCCAAGTGCTGTATCAAGGATCATTGAAATTTCTTTGGGTTCCAGAGATTCAATATCAAGAATATCTTTTTTGGTAAACCTCATT
>JABIYQ010000012.1 GCA_018702715.1 Desulfobacula sp.
GGGTAAATGAATGGTCGTATCGACCCCGCCCCATTTATGGTTCTTAAGCGTTATTGTTCCCCCATGCTGTTCAATAATACCATGGCATATTGAAAGCCCTAACCCGGTTCCCTTTTTTGTTTCTTTTGTTGTGAAAAAGGGATCAAAAACCTTTGCTAAATTTTTTTGAGCGATACCTGTGCCATGGTCTGAAATCAGGATTTGGACTTTGTCTTTTACCTGGCTTGTTTTAATTAATAATTCTCCGGAGTTCTCCATGGCCTCTATGGAATTATTGATTACATTGAGGAAAACCTGTTCCAATTTGGTAGTATTGAGCTTGACTTCCGGAAGATTTTCTTGAAGACGTACGACCTTCAACCGGCTCAATTTGTGTTTTAACTGAGCGATGGCGCTGCTTAAAACCTGATTAACATCCATTGGGTATAACATTGTTTCCTGTGTTTGGGAGAATTGGAGTAATTCTTTTGCAATGATTGAAGCCCTTTCAATATTTCTATCAACGGCATCTAGTTTTTTTTGAATTTTTTCATCATCTAAAGTGGCATTAAACTGGCTTCTTAACATTTGCATATTAAGAGAGGCATTGGTCAGTGGAGAGTTTATTTCATGGGCGACTCCGGCAGAGAGCAGGCCAAGAGAAGACATCTTTTCCGATTGAGCCTGGTTTTTAATCTGTTGTTCCAGTTTTTTCCTTGTATGGATATCAAAAATGTTCAAAGCTTTGAATAGGAAAGCTGTAATCAAAACCGCACATGCACCGCGGAAAAATTCAACAGGAAGTGAAAATGGCCAAATTTGAACATGGGATTGAACAAGCCCGGCAAAAATACCGTAAAAACAAAAACCAATCCCTGCATATAAAAAATATTTGGAAACAGGAATACTAATTTTTTTTACCTCTTGAGAATAAAGTATCAAACCATAGCTAGTTACAAGACTTCCAAAAAACCCATAGGTTTTTCTCAAAATATTATTTGCACGTGTAAAAAAATTAAGATCTTGGTTATTGAATTCAAATTTAAAAAAGTATAACAACATCAGAATAAATAGCGCTATTGCACATGGCTTTAACCATCTGACCACTTTGTTTTTGTTAATTGAAAATATCAGTGATAATCCAAACAGCAATAAAAATAAAAAGGAGATTCCAACGATAATAAGGCCTAAGACTTTAATGTTGTAGATTTCATTATGAGAATATTGCAGCCGGGGGGTACTCAAAAGAAAAAGTTCAATCCACTCGTGTGAACCATGGGTAAATCCGAAAAGAGACAAAAACCATAAACTAGCTGATATTTTCAAGTTGCTGGCTTTCATATCTTTTAGTGCAATGGAAGCTCCTAAAAAAAGAAAAGCCAGCCCATATAAAAAATAAAGAGTATATTCTGAGATTAGATTGTTAATTATAAACATTTTGAATCAATTCAAAAAAATTGCACCATTTTTGTTTAGGCCTTAAAATACTATTATCCTAAGTATACTCTTTTCTGTCAAAAAATCATAATACTTATCCATGAGCCCAATCAATCCGGAAACTGAGGTGTCTTTTTTTCCATGAATGCTGTAATGCCGTGGATGCATTCACCTGATGCAATTAGTTTTGCGGCAGTCTCGGCCTCTTTGTCAAGGGCTTCTTTAAGAGGAAGATCACGGCTTTGCCGCAGAACGGCCAGTGCATGGCTTACTGCCTTTGGTCCGTTGCTGCTGATCTGTTCCGCCAGCTTCATTGCATCATCAAGGCAACGGCCTCTATCGCTCACACGATTGATCAATCCTATCCTGGCTGCCTCATCCGCGTTTACGACCCGGGCAGTAAGAATCAGGTCGGTAGCATGAGCAGATCCTACAAGCCTTGCCAGGCAAGCCCCTCCTCCCCAGTCCGGCATCAGGCCCAGCCGCACTTCTGAAAAACACAGTTCAGCCCCAATATCCATCACCCTTAAATCGCATCGTGTTGCCAGTTCCATACCCCCGCCGTATGCAAGCCCGTTGACGGCTGCGATAATGGGAACCGGCAGACCGACGAACCCGTCAATGGCACTGCGCATACGGTTGATAAGTTTCCCGGCCAAAGCAGTATCTTTTTTATTTACCGCATCCAGGAACTCTGTTGTCATGGGATTTTCCAAACTGACGTCAAATCCTGAGCAAAACGCCCGGTCATCGGTCCCGGTCAGAACAACAGCTCTGGGATGATCCCGATCCAATTCCCGGGTAACCTGTTCAAGGGCTTCAAACATGGACGAATCAAAGGCATTATTCTTCTCAGGGCGGTTCATGGTGACGACTGCAATTTTATTTTTTCTTTCCAGCCTGATCCTGTTATCGGTCATGATTATTTCCTGTTTTTTTCACTTAAGGGCATCGATCAGGAGCAGTCCCTGGTCGCTTTGTGTATCCATAATATAAATTAAGCATTCGTTATCACCCATATGAAAAACGGGTTTAATGATTTGCTTCATTGATAAGCGAATAATAGATTTGTGATTTACAGTCAAGCAAGAAAAAACTCAGCGCGTGTCAATTTTTTAGAATGGATCACCCATCAAGAAATAAGCCTTAACAAAGAATATATTATGGCAGCCGGCGATTAAAGCGCGACACTCAAGAATTTCAGAAAAAATACTTTTATTTTTTCTGAACAACAAAACTCTCAGAAATAACAGACGCAATAACCTTAACCATACAGATAAATAAAAGAATAGCAGGTATAAATTGAGCACTTACAATAAGAGCACAGTACCCGAAGAACATAAACACACATGTACCGCTGTTATGCTCCATTAAACCAGTAGCGGCGAATGCTGATACCGGAGCTAATACTCCAGCTAAGGTAGCTATTGTTTTCATAACACCCTCCTTACGGGAAAAGGTAAATCAAATAAATTAATCTCCCGTTAAACTGTTTGCATCAAATAAATGGTAGCACAACTAATAGTGAAAAACAAATTAATATACATGAAGTATTCAAATATAGAGAAGAGTATATTATCAGATCAAGATTCCTGACAGTTTATTTTTAAAATGCTACAGGAAACTTCAACATATAATAGCGGACATTTTTCAGAACCAAAGTCAAGCAATTAAATTTAAATTCACTCAGGTTGCTAATTTTTCGATTAATTGTTTGACATTTAGATATGGGCATGAGATTGTATGTGTTACATTGTAACAATACAGTTAAGCTCTAACAAAGAGGTGCCCATGGTCGAGAATTTGCCCCTGCCGGATCTAACAAAAGCGGAATTCGATATCTTGCGAATCATATGGAAAAGCGAAAAATTGAGTGTTCGAGAAGTCCACGACCAGATAATCGCCACCCATAACTGGGCCTATTCCACTACCAAGACCATGATGGACAGGATGACCAGCAAGCAATTGCTGACAAGGGGAAAATACCATGGCGTCTTTCTATACCGCCCCCTTATATCCCGTCCCAAGGGATTTGCTCGGTTTATCCAGTTTTTTGCAGATCGGGTCCTGGAACTGGACTACGGAGAAGTAGTGGCCCTTTTTTCCAGGAGCAAGGCCCTGGATACTGAAGAAATAAAGGAACTTGAAAGACTATTAGTGGATGATATGGAGGATCGCCATGATACGTCCTGATGAGATTGCACAGACTATTATTGGTATTTTATCGATACAGTCAGTTTATGCCCTGGTGTTGTTTCCCCTGATCTGGGGACTGGTCAAATGCTGCCGGAGAAGATATCCCCTTTGGCAGCACGGTTTATGGTTTCTGATTCTTTTACGCCTGGTACTGCCACCGGATATGGCCAGTCCCTTGAGCGCCGTCCATCTAATACGATCGATAACGCCAAACTTTATCTCCCAGCAGTTCTTTGCTTTTCCGAATGCACATCCTATTCTTTCAGACAACCAAAATCAGTATGCTGCCACTCTTTCCAATGCCGTCATACTCAGCGTTCAGAAATCATCTATGCTGGTCCAAAAAATCGATAGCAGACCTGTAACGTCATCGCACACGACTTCACAGGAATGGTTTTATCCAATTGTCTTCAGCAGCTGGCTGGTTGTTGCCGGCTTCCTCATGGTGCAGTTCATCAGGAAACGTCGGCGGTTTTGGAAGATTGCAGGAAAGGGCAGGACGATTAAGGACCCTGTCGTGCTGGATATCGTCCAAACCTGGCAAAGACAGCTGCATATTCGAAGAAGAATAAAGGTAAAGGCGGTTGCCTTAGGTTTTCCAAGCTTCACCATGGGGTTCTTTCATCCTGTGGTGGTCCTGCCGGAACATCTGATATCCAAGATAGGGAGTGCCGCATTAGAACCGGTCCTGGCCCATGAACTGGTACATGTAAAACGCTGGGATGATCTTGCAATCTGTCTTCAGGAACTGGTGAGAATCGTCTATTTTTTTCATCCACTTGTCTGGTTTGTCATGCCTCGTCTCACCTGGACCCGGGAGGCTGCGTGCGATGTAACAGTTCTATCCCAGGGAACCCTTTCGCCCGGGACTTATGGGAAACAGATGCTTGCATTTCTTCGAAGCCAGGCCCTTCCGGAAAAACCTCTCCGGTGTTTGGCGGAATTTACCGCTGCTGCCAGAGAGATTGCTTTTCGCCTAAAACAAATTCAAGAAAAGGAGGACAATATGAAAATTCACACCTTAAAAATATATCTTACGCTTCTGTTTTTAGGAATATTCCTTCTGCCAATGGCCCCCGTGGTTTCATCGAATCAGGTTAACACAGCAAAAACCCAATCAAAGCCGGCAGCACAGATCCAGGCTCAAGACAGCAGCCAGATAGCGGACAATGCCTTCGTTCAGTATGTATTGCGCTGCGTCCCCTGTCAAAATCCTAAAGAAGTCACACATATTATTTGGGGAGACCTTATTACTGAGGATTTCCAAAAAAAAGATTTTTCTCATCTTGTTTCACTAACAGACTGCGACATTGTGGAAGATATCGGCAATGGCCGGAAAGCTTATGTTTTTTATCTGCTTGCCGGTTCAAGAAAGGGACTATACCGTCCTAACTACCATTTTGTAAAAGAACAAGGGAAATTGATACTTATGTATAAGAGTCGTAACACATCAATCTATGCAATGGATCGTCCAAAAGCTAATGGACGTTATGAGATTGAGGAAGGATGGAGAGCGGATCTTTTTGATGATCATGTCAACCTGTCATGGGCATCCAGGATTTGGTTTTGGACTGGAACCCAATATTTTCCAGCCTATACAGACTATATTATTAAGGATACAAGCGATCCGTCATTATTGGGAACCAGAAGAGTGTGGGAAAAAGATACTCAATCCTTGTATGAAGCAGCTTCCCGGATGTGAATACACTCACCAATAAGCAGGACAATACACTTAAACCCTTGCGATATAGAGACCTGTCCCACAAATATGTGGGACAGGTAAAGTCAATATTTAAAAATCTTCCGAAACCCTTGAAGTGGAAGTCTTTCCTGATGCATGATCTTATTTTATTAACCGACATTCCTTTAAAAGTTCAAAAAGCTTCAATAAAACTTGACTTAAACAAGGCAAAGATATGAAAAGCATATCTGGACCAAAGCTCTTGCAAACAATTCCTAAAAAATGGATAATCATCCTTGACTTTGTTCATCGTCATAAATGTCCATATCCGGGTAATGTTCCTTTGCACATTCCTGGCAAATACTATGGCTGAATTCCGCTTCTGAATGCTCATGGACGTATGACTCAATTTGATTCCAATATCCACTGTCATCTCGTATTTTTTTGCAGTGGGAACAGATCGGCAGAAGGCCACTTAATAGTTTTACTTTTTCAAGTGCTTTCTTAAGCTCTCGTATAGTTCCTTCCAGATCTTCTTCGGTCTTTTTCCGCTGCTTGACCTCATAGAGCAATTCGTCCCTGGATGTCATAGTGTCTTGGAGATTTCTCACCATTCTGTTCAGTGATTTTGCCAGAGAACCAATCTCGTCATTTAAGATCACACTGGCTCTTGAATCAAGATTTCCATCACCAATCGCTTGGGCCGTAGTTGAAAGTGCAACTATTGGTCTGGCTATCCATTTGCCCAATAACAAGGAGACAATAGCTGTTAAAAGGGTGAAGATAATTCCGACAATAATAATTACGATAGTTACTTCACGAGCAGTTCCAATGGCTTCTTCTTCACTGTAAGAGATGACAGTATGCCAAGCTTCCCCTTTATTTCCTTTGATGTGATCCATAGATCCTTGTTTGCCTCCAAAACCAAATTGTTCAGATCCCATTGTTATTCGAATAGGAGAAAAAGCCACGAATTGGTTTCCATCAGTTTCGGAGATGATCGCCGTCCCATTCTCTTTTTGCCATAATAATTCAACGAGAGACTTGTTTACTTTGGTTGATAGGGGTGTGACGTTACGTCCTGACACTATGAGCCCACCTGTACGTACGATTTTCAACATACCGGAATTGCCAAAGTTAAACTCCTGGACAACATCGGTCAAAGATCCAATGATATTCACGTTGCATTTCAATATTCCAATTATCTCATTTTCATGTTTAATTGGAATAACCACTCCAAGCACATAGCCCTTAACGCTTGTATCAAAGCCTCGATCATCCAGAAAAATTCTACCTTGACCATCATTATGACCCGCAATCCACCAATATTTATGGGCATGAGCAAGAGTGGTCAGTTTGCCCGTAGTGGCAATCATGACCCCATAACGATTGGTTAGAAATATTTCACCGTAATCCTCAGGCATAATTATTTGCTGATACCTAAGATATTCTGCAACAGCATTGGTCATGTGGTCCCGTATGAAAAGATCGTTTACATCCGATGTTTTCATCCATTGCTGATTTCGTCTATCAATTTCATGTTTCCGAGCACTATCAGATAATGCTGCAAATTTTGAATTGCTTATCAAAAGTGCACTCTTGATAAGCGGTGCAGAGGAAATAGTGACGGCAATTTTTGCTTTTTCTTTAAGATGGGACTCCACATGCAAAGCATTCGCTTCAGATAGACTTTTAATATTTTTCATCTCTTTGTCTAAAGCAATTCTCTGATTGTAAATGTCATAAAATAGTGAAAGCAGGGTTACTATGACAAATCCAAACAAAGTCATTATGACGGCGGCTTTATATTGAATCTTCAAAAATATCTCCAATTTTTATAAATAAATCCTAATCCATAGGGTATTCTTTCACTCTTTTTCAGTTCAAATTTTATCAAAGGCTAAACCTTAAAAACAGTTGACTGAAATAGTGATTATAAAAAAAATTTCTTTGATTGTTGAAACCAGCACAGCATTGTCAATATTTTAGTCATTAGTTACCTTTCCCTCATCTAAAACTTTTCGAATATTTTTCGCAAAGTCGGCTTGGGATATCGGTTTTATTAAAATGGCTCTGATATGGTGGCTGTTTTCATGTTTAAGCTTCAGTTTTTGGTTATAACCTGTGCATAAAATAATCGGAAGTTCTGGTTTGATATCCATCATCGATTGTGCCAGTTTATCGCCTTTCATTTTCGGCATTGTCATATCCGTAATTACAAGGTCGAACTCGTTTGGACTTGACTTAAACAATTCCAATGCCTCTATACTGCTTGTTCGTGAGGTTACTTGATATCCAAGCTTTTCCAATACACGTTGACTAAGTTTAACAATTGATTGCTCATCATCAACTAATAGTATTCGTTCTGTTCCTTTGGGCAGATCTTCAGACTCACTGACTTCATGGTTTTCTGTTTTTTTTGTGGTGGGCAAAAAAAGGGTAAATACAGTTCCCTTCCCCAGCTCACTTGATACTAAAATTTCCCCACCATAAGACGCAACAATACCATGCACCACTGCGAGGCCCATACCTGTCCCTTCCCCTTCCTTCTTTGTTGTGAAATATGGTTCAAAAATTGATTCAATTATATTTTCCGGGATACCGTCACCTGTATCTGATACTGTGATTTTAAGATACTCTCCGGGTTCCAAATTAGGATATTTTGTAAGGGATTCCATACCCACAAGGATGTCTTCCATGCTAACCTCAAGGATTCCGCCCCCTTTAATTTCCATAGCTTGGGATTCATTGGTGAAAAGGTTCATGAATATCTGATGTACCTGGGTTTGATTGCCCATTATTAAAGCTTTGCTCTTAATCGTTGATTTTATTTCAATGCTTGTTGGGATTGAAGAACGTATGAATTTAGTAACTTCCTTAAGTAAACTGTCCACTCGTAAAGGATTAATTTCTTTTTCATTTTTCCGGGCAAAGGTAAGTATCTGTGATACCAATTGTTTTGCGCGTAATCCAGCAGTATATATCTCCGAAAGATCATCTTCCAAATCAGAATCCTTGATAGCTCTATCTCGGGCTAATTGTGCGAATCCGATTATCGAGGTTAGGATATTATTAAAATCATGGGCGATACCACCTGCAAGAGTACCTATAGATTCCATTTTCTGAGCCTGAAACAGTCTTTTTTGAAGGTCTTTTTTTTCGACACTTGCCTGATTTGTCTTTAGCGAATATCGAATAGATCGTTCTAAGGTTTCAGCATTGAATTGACCTTTAACAAGATAGTCTGCAGCACCCAATTGCATGGCCTTAAAATCCAGTTTTCTATTTCCCTGTCCCGTGAGCATAATGAATGGTTTTCTAATTCCATTTTTATGCGCTTGTTGAATCAGCTGCAAACCATCTTTTACACCAAGGTAATAGTCGACAAGATAAACATGGTGCTGTTTTTTTTTGATATTCTCTAATCCGGCTTCAAAATCTTTATCCCAATCCAATTCATATTGAATCTCTTTGATTTCTGAAAGCAAATCTCTTGTAATGACGAAATCATCTTCATCATCACCCTATGTGTCAGGGTAGTTGTCGCCTCAATTGAACAAAAAAGTTTACAATTTGATAGGGCGATAGAGAGGTTACATGATAACAGAATATTCACCGGAGTTTAAAGAATCACTGCTGCAAAAAATCTTTTTCAATCCAGA
>JABIYQ010000011.1 GCA_018702715.1 Desulfobacula sp.
GCTTACGAATAAGGATTTATTTGAAGAAACAAATGAAATTGTAAAAAAAAGAAACTCTTTATATAAAAAGACCGCTCATAGAAAAAGTGATACAAGGTTTAATACACCCGAAGAAATTGTTAATATCATTGACAGGAGATTAAAAGATGTCAGGCTCTAGTTTTGGGAAAGCATTCAATATAACGACATTTGGAGAATCACACGGTAAGGCAATAGGTGTTATTATTCAAGGATGTCCTCCAGGCCTTATGATTGATGCAGATATTATACAAAAAGCCCTTGATAAAAGAAAGCCCGGATCTTCTGTCTCCAGTACAAAACGAAGGGAACCAGATCATCCCATTATACTATCAGGTACATTTAAAGGCCAAACCACTGGAACACCCATTATGATTTTAATAGATAATAAAGACGCAAAATCAACATCTTATGATTCTATTGCCTCTCTTTTCAGACCGGGCCATGGTGATTTTACCTATCAGAGCAAATACGGTATCAGAGATTACAGAGGAGGAGGAAGAGCCTCTGCAAGGGAGACTGCTGCAAGGGTGGCAGCAGGCGCTGTTGCACAATTGATACTTGATAAACAAAATATCAAAATAGATAGCTATACACTTGAAATCGGCGGTGTCCGGGCTCACAAGATTGACGATTTATCTGAAAAGAAAAAAAATGATCTGCAATGTCCAGATTTGGATGCAGCTCAAAAAATGGAAAAAAAAATTAATGATATTAAAAACAAAGGAGACTCATTAGGGGGTATTGTTGAAATTATAACATCCAATGTACCTCCGGGTTTAGGAGAGCCTGTTTTTGATAAACTGGATGCTGATATTGCAAAAGCTCTGATGAGTATAGGGGCTGTCAAGGCTGTTGAAATAGGTGCAGGGATTTGTGCTCCAAAAATGACAGGTTTTGAGAACAATGACCAGATTTTTCCAAAAGGATTTAAAACAAATAATTCCGGAGGTATTTTGGCAGGGATTTCAAATGGGGATGACATCATTGCAAGGGTACATGTCAAGCCGATACCTTCGATACTGAAATCTCAGCAGACAATCGATGAGAAGGGCATTCCAAGTGAAATTTCAACAAAAGGCCGCCATGACATTACTGCTATTCCAAGAATTAATAAGGTCTGCGAGGCCATGATGGCAATTGTACTCGCAGACCATTTTTTACGTCAAAAAAGCTTAGACTGATTATTTTTTTACAATATCAGATTCAAGTTTATCAGCAATTTCAATTGCCGCGTTTAAAGCATCATTAATTATAAATAATTGAATTTTTAAAGTTTTTAATGAAGCAGGGGTCGCAGAAATTTTTTCGGTACTGGAAAGAAGCTTAGCAAGTGCCTTGGATTTTTTTGCAAATTCAGTTAACTTTTCACTGAAATTTACAATTTCACCAGCCCAATTATCCCTTTCTTCCTTTGAAATCTCGACATTTGCATTACCGGTTCCGTTAATGAGATGATCAATCTGATACTGTTCTGGGTTTGCAATTATTTCATACATGTGATTTTCCTTTCAAAACGTATTCACATCAACTTTAAGTGTTATATTTTAAGAATATTTGATCCCTTTGTTTAAGTCAAGCTTTGCACAACCAAAACATTACAGGTTCACTGTAGTAATAGGGGGTTTAAGCGTCTATAGATCATCAAATTTTCATTTCCCTGTACTGACACTTAATATTAGGATCAAAAAGCAAATTACTTGAACAAAATTACTTGTCTTTTGGCCCATCTGCTGTGTTGCACCAAAGGCCTAATACGTATAAGTATTAAACCCTTTGATGCGCCTTGCATATGAACCAAAATCCTTTGCAATTTTTGTTCAATTTATTATGTTTTCGATCTTTAGCAAAAAAATGAAAATACTAATTTTTAAATTGAACAGGTATTCATCATCAACCCTGATTTAAAAAATACTGAACTAAATCCCCTTTAGTGTACAATATTTTCAATACAGAAAGGTAATAGGTATATTCAGCATCTGAAATTCTTCTTTGAGCTGTTACCAAAAGCGTATTTGCATCCATAATATCAATGCTGTCAGCCATACCATATTTAAACTGCATTTGTACTGCGTTGAAATTTTCCTGGGCTGATTTCAATTCATCCTGTAAATTCAATAAAGTACTTTTTGCTGTTTCGTGATCCAGAAAAGAAATTTTTGCATCCAGGATAATTGCTTTTTCCTGAAGCCTTAATGCATTTTCTGCTTTTCTCTTGTTTGCAATTGCCTGTCTGATCTGGGCTTTTCTCAACCCACCGTCATACAATGTAAAAACAAGTTCCCCCGTGAAATATAGATCTTCAGTGTCATATTCCACATCTCTGGGTCTAAATTCATAACTGACATCTGTCTCTTTGTAACCCACTTCAAGAGAAAGTGTTGGCCAATAATCACTTTTTTCAAATCGTATCGTTTTCCCGGCAATGTCGAGATTCTTTTTTGCTTCTTTTATTTCCGTTCTGTTTTTTAAAGCATAGGTTTGAATATCTTCCAAGCTGGAATGATATTTTTCAATATTCTCAATATTTCCTTTTTGAAGATTATAATCTTCCTCAATCTCCACAAGGTTACGTAAAGCCGCCTTGCTTTGCAGTACACCATTTTCAGCTTTCACCCTTTCCGTCAAAGATCTGGATAGTTCTGCTTCAGCCCTGTATAAATCTGTTTTGGTTACATTACCAACACTTAATTTTTCTTTGACTGCATCCCTGTGTGTGGTAAGTCTTTTGACATCTGATTGGGCAA
>JABIYQ010000484.1 GCA_018702715.1 Desulfobacula sp.
AGTCAGGTACTGTTATGCTGAAATGGGACATAGGTTTCATGCCACCTATCTCTATGGACAGGTTATTATTTGCTGCTGCATCTATCCATCCTTTTTGTACAGATTCTCCTGCTGCAACAAGATGTTTATAAACTTTTTCATTTTTATGCTTTTCAAGTGTTGCAAGTGCTGCTGCCGGACCAATCCTCTCTGTCCAGTTTGTTGAACTTATAAAAGTTTTTTGGGCTGCATCCATTACCGAATCTCTGCCAATTATTGCAGAAATTGCATAACCGTTTCCAATACCTTTAGAAAAAACTGCCATGTCCGGTTCTACAGGGTGCATCACAAGGTGTGCTCCACCAGTATTAAAACGTAATCCTGCTGAAATTTCATCAATTATCAATACAGCACCTGCCTTATCTGCATAATTTCTGACAGTATGCATAAATTCCGAATCAGGCTCTATATCCCTGATAGGCTCCATAACTATTGCAGCCAGTTCTTTACCACAAGTATTAACAGCATTCATAAAATCTTGTGTATTATTCATATGAAAAGGAATAGAAGTACCTATTAATTCTTCAGGAACTCCGCATGGATCAAGCCCGTTGATGAGGTGGCCGTTTAATGCACTGCCGTTTTTCAAATTTGCTGCCAGATACCAGTCATGCCAGCCATGATAACCACAAAAAGCGATTTTTGAACGGCCTGTATATGCTCTGGCAATACGAACAGCCATTGTCATAGCTTCCCCGCCAGCCCTGCAAAAACGTGCTTTATCTGCCCATGGGTGCAAATCGCATAATAATTCAGCCAGTTCCACCTCTTCAGGACAATTCAAAGAACATGCAACCCCTTTAGATACAGCATCCATCACTGCTTCATCAACATCAGGATCAGCATATCCCAAAACAGTTGCTCCTATACCGCCTATGCTCATGTCAATGTATTCATTGCCATCAAGATCCCACACTTTTGCACCTTTCGCTTTTTGAAAATAACCAGGCCATACTCCGCTGGAAAAACGATCCGGGCGTTTGGAAAGAAGTTGTGTCATACCGGGAATAAGATGTTCAGCTCGTGCCTGCATCTTTATAGATTTTTCTAAATTTTTCATTTTTAAATCCTGTAACAATTTACCGATGATTTACCATAAGACTGGATTAATAACTTGTGTTGGTACTTTACCAATTTTTTTATTAATAGCAGGCACATCAATTTTAAGAGTGTGTTTAGTCCAGTAATCAATATTTTTTTGAAGCTGTGCCGGCGAATCTACACCAATTACAATTTTTGCTTTTGGAAAGGCTTCTCGTACATACCACAAAGAAAGTTCACAAACAGAAATATCAAGTTCCTCTGCTAACAAAACAACTTTGTTATGATAATCTGATGCAAAAGCCATATTTTCCGGCAAGATTTTCATAAAAAACAAACCCTGAAGAAATACACTCCTGACATATATGGTTTTATTTAAACGATCAGCTTTTTCAAACACTCCTGCATCGAAAAAACGATTATCAAGTATATTGGAGGGAATCTGAATTATACTAAGATTTTTACAGTTTAAAGCTTGAAGTGCTTTTTGGGGTGTATAAACTGAAACTCCTAAATGTCTGACAAGTCCATTTTTTACAAATCCGCTCAACACATTTTCTAAACCGTTATCCCACAGTTCAAGCTGTTCTTCCTCGTGCAGCATCAGTCCATATAACTGTTTTACCTGTAAATTCCGGATACTGTTAAAAATTGTATCCTGCAAAGCTGATTTAGTAATATTGTTTAACTCTAAAGAAAGTTTGCTTATTATTCTGGCTGAACCCTTTAAATTCTGATTTGCAATTGCCTCACCAAGTACAGATTCGCTTTCTCCATAGGCTTGAGCCGTATCAAATTCACAAATATTATTTTTCAATGCTCTATCAATAATAGCATTAACCATTTTTTGATCAGGTTTGCCATGAATGTTTGCAACACCATAATTCATACCAAACTGGGCAGTTCCAAGGACAAGTCTGTTTGTATTATTATTACTGCTGCTGGTCATCATTCAGCTCATTACAATATCTTTAATAATACGCTCAACCATCTTCACATCTTTATTCGTCATACCAGGATAAAGCGGTAATGTTATCAATTGTTCATAAGCTTTTTCAGCCACAGGACACAATCCTTTTCCATATCCAAATTTTTTCTGATAGTAAGGATGCAGATGCACAGGAACATAATGAACATTCACTCCAATGCCCTGCTCTCTTAAATCAGAAAAAACTTTATCCCGATTTTTCATTTGTACAACATAGAGGTGATAAACATGAGTCCTGTTCTGCCTGACAGTCAATGGACTTGACAGATTATTTTCAGCAAAAAACTGATCATACATTCCTGCTATTTTTTGCCTTTGTTTTATCCATTCAGGCAATTTTTCAAGCTGGCTTAGCCCTAATGCACATTGAATGTCTGATATCCGGTAATTATATCCCAGATCAACCATTTCATAAAACCATGCCCCTGTTTTTTCACGCGTTCTGGCATCTGTTGTTATGCCGTGGCTCCTAAAAATACGCATTTTATCAGAATAATCTTTATCGTCAGTGACAATCATTCCGCCTTCACCGGTTGTAATGTGTTTGACTGGATGAAAACTGAATATTGTCATATCTGCCAAAGTGCCGACATTATTTCCTTTATATTCTGCTCCGATTGCGTGACAAGAATCAGCAATCAATGCAAGGCTGTGTTTGTTTGCAAGAACACGCAGGCCATCCCAATCACAGGGCTGCCCCGCATAATCAACACCAATAATTGCCTTTGTTTTGGGAGTAATTCTGGCTTCAACTTCTTTTGGGTCAATAAGCAGAGTGCCAGGTTCAACATCTGCAAAGACCGGTGTTCCTCCCATAAAACATACACAGTTTGCTGTAGATGCAAAAGTTATGGGAGGTATAATTACTTCATCACCCGAATCAATTCCCAGGGCATACATGGCACAGTGCAAAGCTGCAGTGCCGTTAGAAACTGCCACTCCGTGTTTTGCTCCTACGTAACTGCATATTGCCTGCTCAAATTCTTCAATTTTGGGACCGGTTGTTAAATAATCTGATCTCAGCACTGAGCAGACAGCAGCAATATCTTTTTCATTAATGGATTGGCGGCTATATGGAATGAAATATTTTTTATTATGCATTTTAAACCATGCCTTGATTATTA
>JABIYQ010000010.1 GCA_018702715.1 Desulfobacula sp.
AAAATTAAAAATATTTTTACTTTAAAACCAGGAACTTTTGTTCAATGCAGTATTATCGGAGAAACATATAAGAATATTTATGTGCTGCCAAGATACCTTCTAAAAAACAATAATATCCTATATACGGTGAACGATAATCATTTAAAAATGAAAAAGGTGAATATTTTAAGAAAATTCGAAGACGAAATGGTTATAGACCATGGGCTAAATCCCGGAGAAAAAATTATTGTTTCTCCACTTCCCGGTGCCCTTGAGGGAATGGAGTTGTCTATTAAACAAAATGGAAAATAAAACATGAAAGCGCTGGGAAAATGGTCTGTTGAACACAGGGTTGCTGTGAATCTGATAATGGTCTTTATCATTGTTGCAGGACTTTACACGGTTTTAAACATGAAACGCGAACTATTCCCTCAATTTTCCCTTGATATGATTAATATAGGAGTGACCTTTCCTGGTGCATCACCAGAGGAAGTAGAAGAAGGGATTTGTATCAAGATTGAAGAGAAACTTAAAAGTCTTGAAGATGTAAAAACAATGTACTCAACTGCCCTTGAAGGTTACGGATCTGCAACATTGGAACTTGCGGCTGGAACTCAAATTAGTGAAAAACTGGATGAAATAAGAACTCTGATAGACCAGATTGATTCATTTCCCGATCAGGCAGAAGACCCTGTCGTCATCGAGATTAAAAATAATGCCCCGGCTATATATCTTGCTATCTATGGTGATGTTGATGAAAAGGTGTTGCGGGATACTGCTGAAAAAATAAGGGATGATCTTGTTGAAACAGATAATATTTCCCTTGCAAATCTCATAGGTGTTAGAAATTATGAAATTTCTGTTGAAGTGTCTGAAAAAAATCTGCGAAGATTTAACCTGTCTTTTGACCAGGTAGCAATGGCAGTAAAAACAGGTAGCCTTGATTTGCCCGGTGGTAAAATCAAGACAAAAGGCGGAGAGTTCCTGGTCCGGGCCAAGGGGAAACTTTATACTGGAGAAGAGTTTGAAAGGATTCCCGTGCTTACAAAAGAGGATGGGACAACAATTAAACTCAGCGATGTTGCAACTATAATCGACGGATTTGAAGATACTGACATTAAAGCAAGGTTTAATGGAAAACCAGCAGCACTTGTTGTTGTTCGACGAACAGACAGCCAGGATATCATTGCCATTTCAAAAACAGTTAAAGATTATATTAAAACACATAAGGATTCTCTTCCAAACGGCATTACCCTGGGTTATTGGGTTGATATGGCAGATATGGTTCAAGGCAGGATTGATCTTTTGCTGAAAAATGGCCTCCAGGGAATATTACTTGTATTTATTGTTCTGGCGCTGTTTCTTGATCTTGGACTAGCTTTCTGGGTATCGTCCGGGATTCCTATTTCATTTATGGGAGCTTTTCTTGTCCTGAACTATTTTGGTGCATCCATAAACATGTTATCCCTGTTTGGATTTATCATGACACTGGGTATTCTGGTGGATGATGCCATTATTGTCGGGGAAAATGTTTATACCCATTATAAAATGGGTAAATCTGCTAAAACGGCAGTGATTGACAGCATTGCTCAGATTGGGGCCCCGGTTGTGATGGCGGTTACCACGACTATTGTCGCATTCACACCTTTGATGCATATTACCGGAATTATGGGAAAGTTTATCTTTATCATGCCCCAGGCCGTGATCTGCATTCTTGCTTTTTCGCTTGTGGAAGCCTTTGTAATCCTGCCGGCTCACCTTGATCATGCTCTTACCCCTCCCCAAAAAAATAAAGTCTTGATTTATCGGCTGTGTTTTTTCTGGCTGGAGTGGTTGAAAAAAGATATTTTGGATAGTCATGGATGGGTTCGAGACAGAATTGAAAGAGGTTTAACAGGCTTTATCCGTTCAATATATACACCGGTTTTGAAATATTGTGTAAGAAATCGGTATTTTACTCTGGCCATGGGATTTGGGATATTAATCGTCAGCATTGGACTTTTGCTGGGTGGCCATGTGCCCTTTGTATTTTTCCCCAAAACCGACAGCAACTGGATAGTTTCAGAGATTATATATCCTTTGGGAACTCCCTTTGAAGCCACTGAAAAAACAATAAAACAAATTGAAAAAGGGGCTTTTGAGCTTAATGATTTTTTCCGGGACAGGGTTCTGGGAGGAGAGGACTTGATTGTTAATAATTTTTCACAGGTGGGTATCATCCCCAGAAGAGACTGGAAACCCGGGGTCCTTGGTGGCCATTGCGGAGAAGCCTGGATAGAGATTCAGTCAGCGTCAAAACGACCCGATATCCCAGCACCTGAAGTGACGGCAAAATGGCGGGAACTGACAGGGGATATTCTGGGTTTAGAACAGCTCACCTTTTCTATTATAGGCGGCGGGCCTGGTGGAAATCCAATTGAGATTCAACTCAAAGGCAAGGATCTAGTGCAGCTTGAATTTGCCGCCGATGAATTGAAACAAGAAATTGCAAAATATCCGGGAACTTTTGATATAACAGATAATTTCAGGCCGGGTAAGATGGAAAAACGCATTCACATTAAAAAAGGTGCTAAATCTTTAGGCATTACCATGGCAGATATTGCTACACAGATTCGACAGGCCTATTATGGAGATGAAGTTTTAAAGATCCAGAGAGGCAAGGATGATATAAAGGTCATGGTGCGATACTCTCAAAAAGAGAGAGAATCCGAAGCCAGTATAGATGAGCTGAGGATCAGGACCCGGGATGGAAGAGAAATACCATTAAATCAAGTGGCTGATATTGAAATGAAGAGAGGATATTCAACCATTCAGCGGGTAGACCGGAAAAGAATTATTATAGTTATTTCTGATATAAATGAAGATATCGCTAATGCCAGGGAAATCGTTGAAGATCTAAAAATGAATTATCTTGATACCCTTGTTAATAGATTTCCCGGGGTGACATATGACTTGGAAGGCCAGGCCAAAAGGACTAAAGAATCAATTGACAGTCTTAAATTAGGGTTTTCACTTGCAGCAATGGTTATATTTTTGCTCCTTGCCAGCCAATTCAGATCCTATGTCCAGCCGATAATCATAATGACGGCCATTCCCTTTGGACTCATCGGTGCTATTATCGGGCACTATTTCATGAACCTTGATATAACAATGATCAGTATATTCGGAATTGTTGCCCTCTCCGGAATAGTGGTGAATGATTCTTTGATCTTAATTGATTTTATCAATTCAGAAGTCAGAAAAGGTACAAAAGTTTTTGATTCTGTTATTGAAGCAGGACAAAACAGGTTCAGGCCGGTTTTGCTGACTTCAGTGACAACTGTTGCAGGCCTTTTTCCTCTTCTTTTGGAAACCAGTTTCCAGGCACAGTTTTTAATTCCCATGGCCGTCAGTATCAGTTTTGGTCTTATGGCAGCAACCATTTTAACCCTTGTTTTTGTTCCGTCTTTGTATGTGGTCATCAATGATATGGTAGCAATTTTTATTCCCAAGGATGATGAAAACATATTAAGCGAAGGCGAATCATTAAATCGCGAACTAATAAAATAGAGGTTAAATTTACTAAAATGGATACTATCTTTAATAAGGATTTCTGGATCAGGGAATGGGAAAACGATAAAAAGAACGATACTTATAATGTGCATAGGGGATTTTCCACTCCAGAATACTGGGATAAAACAGCTAATACATATAATCAAAATAAAAATGAGGTAAAAAATCGCAGATTAGAAAAGACATTATT
>JABIYQ010000009.1 GCA_018702715.1 Desulfobacula sp.
TAGATGTGGATATGTCTGACACTCCGGATGCTGTCCCTGTCATTGCTGTTGTTGCAAGCTTTGCAAAAGGAAAAACCAGAATAACCAATATTAAACATTTGCGGGAAAAAGAGTGTGACAGGATTGATGCTGTTTATTCACAACTTATAAAAATGGGTATAAAAGTTGAACAAGGAGAAGATTATTTAGAAATTACAGGTGGAAATCCAAAAGGAGCTATAATAGAGACATTTAATGATCACAGAATCGCCATGGCATTTTCCATTCCAGGTCTTTTGATCCAGGGCATGGCAATTGAAAATGAATCATGTGTTGAAAAATCTTTCCCAAATTACTGGGATATATTTGATGCATTGCAAAAATAATTTTTTATTGAATTAAATATGAAAATATTTCTTATTGGTTATAGATGTACCGGAAAAACGACCATAGGTAAAATGATTGCTCGCCGCCTCAATTTTAATTTTATTGATACAGATCATCTCATTGAAAAACACCTTGGCTTAACTATTCTAGAAATTATTGAGAAACAGGGATGGGGAAAATTTCGACAAATAGAAAAACAGATACTTTTGGATACAAAAAATAATATTAATACTATAATCTCCACAGGAGGCGGTATTATTATCGATCGTGATAATCAGCAGTTTATAAAAAAAAATGGAGTCTGCATATGGCTTTATGCAGATATACAAACAATTATAGCAAGATTAAATTATGATAATAAAACACTAAGCTTGCGGCCGGCGCTTACAAATAAAGATTTAGTTGAAGAAACAAATGAAATTGTAAAAAAAAGAATCCCTTTATATAAAACTACCTCCCATATAAAGATTGATACCAGTTTTAACACACCTGAAGAAATTGTTAATATCATTGACAGGAGATTAAAAAATGTCAGGCAGTAGTTTTGGTAAAGCATTCAATATCACGACCTTTGGAGAATCACATGGTAAAGCAATAGGCGTTGTTATTCAAGGGTGTCCTCCAGGTCTTGAGATTGATACAAATATCATTCAAAAAGACCTTGATAAAAGGAAACCCGGGGCTTCCATATCCAGTACAAAACGCATGGAACCAGATAAACCCGTTATCCTGTCAGGTACCTTTAAAGGGAAAACCACAGGAACTCCTATTGTGATTTTGATAGAAAACAAAGATGCAAAACCAGAATCCTATGACTCGATTGCCAAAATTTTTAGACCCGGCCATGGTGATTTTACCTATCAGGCCAAATATGGAATCAGAGATCACAGGGGAGGAGGAAGAGCCTCTGCAAGGGAGACTGCAGCAAGGGTGGCAGCAGGTGCTGTTGCACAACTTATCCTTGATCGGCAAAATATCAAAATTGATAGCTATACACTTGAACTTGGCGGTATCAGAGCCCACAAAATTGATGAAATCTCTGAAAAGGAAAAAACCCATTTGCAATGTCCTGATTTAGATGCAGCCATTAAAATGGAAAAGAGAATCAAAGCCGTAAAAAAAAAAGGAGACTCTTTAGGTGGTATTGTTGAGATTGTCGCATTAGACGTCCCCCCTGGTTTAGGAGATCCTGTTTTTGACAAACTGGATGCTGATATTGCCAAAGCCCTGATGAGTATTGGTGCTGTCAAGGCTGTTGAAATAGGGGCAGGGATTCTTGCAGCAAAAATGACAGGTTTTGAGAATAATGACCAGATTTTATTGGATGGATTTCAAACAAATCATTCCGGCGGTATTTTGGCGGGTATTTCAAATGGGGATGACATTGTAGTAAGGGTTCATATAAAACCGATACCTTCGATCCTGAAACCCCAGACGACCATCGATGACAAAGGTAGTTTAACTGAAATTTCAACAAAAGGCCGCCATGATATCTGTGCAATCCCAAGAATTAACAAGGTCTGTGAGGCAATGCTTGCTATTGTTCTCACAGACCATTTATTACGTCAAAAAATTTTAGATTAATATCTTTATTTTTTGTAATTGTTCAACTCGTTAAAAAAAATTATCCCCAAAGCCCTGTTTGATGGATATTTGCAGGAGGTTAAGCGAATAGCCTCGAAACAAATATCCATCAGACAGGGCGGTTTCAAGCGTAAGAGCTGAATAATTACTTTTATTCTTGCTTTAGTTAGCACAAATA
>JABIYQ010000008.1 GCA_018702715.1 Desulfobacula sp.
AAGGGGTGAATACTAAACACAAAATTATAGTTTTTAATGGGAAATATCTCATCTTTATTTCCGAATTATTTTTTAAGCTGTTATATACAACTCAAATGCTAACTCATAAGCTTTAAATTTTCAAGGCATTAAAAGACATGGATAGATGACCCTGCTTTGGTTATTTGATTTTTTATTCCCTTGAAAAATAAAGTGGATTCACCTATATTTATTTTTGCTCTTTTATTATATTAAAAACAATAGGATTCTTTCTTGTTATTTTTTACAAAAAAAGCTGTGAATTGTAAGGAATCCGGAGCAAATCGTAATCAATAGTTTTTTGCGATACATTATAGGGGTATGATCATTGAATTTAAAACCCATCTAAATTATTTGGAGACAGTAATGAAAGCCAGTTTGAAATTCATTTTTATCTTTGTCATTTTTTGTTTAACTCTCAGCTGCCAATCTGAACAGGAAAAAAAAGAATCCTTTTTTAACAGCGCAGATAAATATTATGCCCAAAAAGAATATAAAAAGGCTGAAATCGAACTTAAAAATGCCATAAAAATAGACCCCCAATATATTCAAGCCAACTACCTATTAGCCGAAACCATGGTGAAACTCGGAAATCTAAAAGGCGCCTTTGGACAGTATTCCAAAGTTATTCAGATCGATCCGGATAACATGGGTGCCCAATTAAAAGTGGCTGAATTTCTCTTCCTTGGCAAAAACATTGATTCCTCCATGGAAAAGATTGTAAAAATTCTTGAAAAGGAACCTGAAAACATAAGCGCACTGCATCTCAAAGCGCAAATATATCTGGTGAAAAAAAATTACAAAAAAGCAGGGTCTGTTTATGAACAAATTTTAAATAGCGATACAAATAACATTGGTGCCCTGCAGAATCTGGCTAAGATTAAGGAATTTGAAAATAAATCTGATGAAGCAGAAAATCTTCTTTTAAAGGCCCTAAAAATTGATGGACAAAATTTAAACGTATATTCCGCTTTAGCTGGATTTTATATTAAGCACAAAGCATTCAAAAAAGCTGAATCTCAACTTAAAGATGCCATTGCAAAAAACCCTGCAAACGAAAAAGCACATATTCTTCTGGGTGGATATTATTACAGCCAAAAAAAATATGGCTTAGCTGAAAAAGCCTATCAAAAAGCAATTGACACTGGGAATAATGCTGTTAAATCCCATATGATAATAGCAAATTTCTACAATCGTATTCAAAAGTTTGAAAAAGCATTGGATTCATATCAAAATGCATCTGCCCTGGAACCTGAAAATTTATCCATCAAAAATACCATTGCAAGATTTCATTTTGAGCAAAAGGATTTAGAAACGGCTGATACACTTGTCGATGAGATCCTTAACAAAAGACCGGAATACCATCTATCCCAGATACTCAAGACTGAACTTCTACTGCTTAAAAAAAAGTTTGACGATGTGCTTCCTATAGTTGAATCTTTAGAAAAGAACGAGCCAAAGTCCTTTAAAGTTCATTATTTAAAAGGTCTATACTATATCGGAACAAACAAAATTGATTTGGCCAAAGCTTCTATTTTAAAATCCATTGAACTGAATCCAAAATTTTTAAAGGCCAGACTTTTAGTTTCAAACCTTTATATGTCTGAAAGATCCTATGGCAATGCTCAAAAAGAAGCAAGCAATGCACTTGATCTTGATCCAAACAACTATAGCGCCAGAATTATCAGGGCAAATGCCTTAATAGGTCTTAAAAAACCAGACCAGGCAAAAAAAGATTTCTTAAGACTAATGGAAGATTCACCGGAAAATCCACTTGCCTACTTTCGGATGGGACTTTTACAGGCATCCCAAAAAAAATATGATTCAGCCTATGAATATTTTACCAAATCCTATGAAAAAAATAATTCTATATTAGAAACTTTTTTACAAATTATAAACATCCATGTCATGAAAAAAGAGTTCGAGACTGCCCATGAATTGTGCACAAAACAATTAACGATTGTTGAAGGGAACAATTCCGCCAAAGCTGTTATTCATAATATTCAAGCCCAGCTTTTTTCAGAACAAAAAAATGCAGCAAAAGCAGAACAATTTTTTACTAAGGCCATCAAAGCCGATCCAAAGCTCAGTACACCTTATAACGCACTTGCAAGGCTATATTTGGGAAAAAAAGAAAATAACAAAGCAGTTGAACAATATGAATCACTCCTAAAAATAAATCCAGACAATCCCAGTGCACACATGATGATCGGAAGCATTTATGACAGTGAAAAAAAATATGAAAAAGCTGCAGATCACTATCGCATGGCCTTAAAAATTAATCCTGATTATTCTTCGGCAGCAAACAACCTTGCCTACCATCTTGCAGTTCGTACCCAAGAATTTGAAGAAGCGCTGGAACTGGCCAGTAAAGCCAAGGAAAAATTTCCGGAAGATCCTGCCATTGCAGACACCTTAGGTTTGGTATATTATCAGAAAGGGTTGTATGGGAATGCTGAAATTCAATTTCTGGATGCTTTGAAAAAATTGCCTGACAATGCAGAGATTAATTTTCATCTGGGTCTAAACTATGCGAAAAAAGGTGAAAGCCTCATGGCGAAAAAATCTTTAGAGCGGGCCTTGGAAATCAACAACAATTTTGAAGGCCATGAAGAAGCCAAAAAATTGATTGCTGAACTGAAATAATATTTTTTGACCATGAAATTTCAAAATATCACATATTCAATTCCCTGGAATCTTTTTTTGATCACCCTGGGAAGTATTATTGCCGGAATCGGTTTAAAAAGTATTGTAATTCCACATGGTATGATTACAGGCGGATTTTCCGGTGCAGGAATTCTGGTTTTTTACTATACAAAAGTTTTTACGCCGGGCATATGGTATTTTATTTTAAATATACCCGTCTTTATTTTTGGCTGGGTCTTTATCAGCAAACGCTTTTTATTATACAGCATCTACGGTGCCTGTGTCCTGACCCTTGTAATTGATTTGGTTCAATTTGAAATCCAGGTCAAAGACCTGATGCTGGCAGCTATGGCAGGCGGAGCTATCATTGGGGCAGGATCTGGTATCGTTTTTCGTTCCCTCGGTTCTGCCGGCGGTAACGATATCATATCAATCATTTTAAACCAGAAATTCGGTGTCCGCATAGGCACATACAATTTCTCTTTTAATTTTGTATTGTTCTTTTTCAGTTTTGGATTATTGGACACAGATTTGATTTTATATTCCATGGCCATGAGTTATATCACCGCCCAGGTGATTGAATATTTCATGATGTTGTTTAACCAGAGAAAATTAATCTTTATCATCTCAAAAAATTCCAGGCAGATCGCTGATGAAATTAATAATAAACTCAAGCGAGGAGCAACTTTTCTAAAAGGAGAAGGAGCATACTCCGGCAAAAAAAAAGATATCATCATGACTGTTGCCAATACTTTTCAGATCAAAAGAATCGAGGAAATTGCATTTTCTATTGATCCGGATGCCTTCTTAATTACGGAAAACACATTTAATGTGCTTGGGAAAGGTTTTTCCCGACGAAAGATTTATTGATTCGCCTCAGACCTAAGGCCTGAAAATTTATAGAATCTATTTATTCATAGGTAGTGTGTAATTTCGGATCAAATGCCTCTCTTATGCCCTCTCCGATAAAGGTGACAGTCATAAGGGTTATGACAAGGGCGGCCACCACAGAAGAAACAATCCACCAGGCCTCCATGTTCTGCCAGCCCTGGGACAGCAATTCTCCCCAGGAAGGTGTCGGCGCAGGCAGGCCGAACCCCAGGTAATCAAGGGACGTTAATGAGACGATTCCCCCTGAAATTGCAAATGGCGCATATGTCACAATCACGGAAATTGTATTCGGGATGATGTGTTTAAAAATGATCCGTGCATGGGATGCTCCAAGAGATCTCATTGCCAGGATATATTCCTTTTCTTTTTCCTTGTAGGTCATGGTCCTCATGACCCAGGTAATGCCAATCCACCCGAAAAAAGCCATGATTAAAATCAATATCATAAAATTGGGTATAACAATGGAGGCAATGATAATAATCACATATAAAAAGGGAATATTACTCCATATTTCAATAATACGCTGAAAGATTAAATCAAATTTTCCTCCGAAATATCCCATGGAACAGCCAATGGTAATGCCAATGGTGTAATTTAAGATCAAAAGAAAAAAAGAAAAAATAATAGCAGTGCGAAACCCATAGACAAGACGTGAAAAAATATCCCTGCCCACATTGTCGGTTCCAAAATAATGTTTTTCCTTAAATGAAGGCGGGAACGGCGGATAAGTATTAAACTTCAAATCATTCTCATAAGGGTTATAGGGCACGGGTGGCATAACAACAAAATTTGAAGTGTTTACAAATTTTGTTTTAAGATCCCTGTAATTGGTTTCATACTCATAGCCAAGGTCAAAGGCTGACCCCGGGATCATATTTGTATAGGTTGGAAAAAAAAACTTGCCGTCATAATAAACCATCACTGCCCTTGAGTTGATAAAAACCTCAGCAAAAAATGAGACAAAAATCATCACAAACAAAATGACAAAGGACCAGAATCCTCTTTTAATGGATTGAAACCGCTTGAATTTTTTTATGGTGACAGGATTTAAAGATATCATTTAAACCTCACCCTGGGATCGACAAAGGCAACGCAAAGGTCAGACAAAATATTACCAACCATAAACAGCAGGGAAGATATAACAAGGATTCCCATTACCACAGGATAATCCCTATCAAGAATGGATTCATAACCCAAAAGACCCATGCCGTTAATATTGAATACTTTTTCAATTAAAAAAGATCCCATTAAAATGATGGAAATATTATTTCCAAAACTTGTTGCTATTGGGATCAGGCTGTTTTGCATGGCATGGTTCAATACTGCTTTTTTAAAAGGAAGACCTTTGGCAATTGCAGTTCTTACATAATCGGCAGACAGATTATCCATAAGCGTATTTTTCATCAAAAGCGTCATCACTGTAAATGACCCGACTACATAGGAGAATAATGGAAGAATGGTATGCCAGGCAATGTCTCTCATTTTTTCAAACCAGCTCATCTCTTCAAAAAGTTCAGATACAAGGCCCCCCAGGGGGAACACATCATAATTGGATGAAAACAAAACCAGCATAAGTACGCCCGCCACCCATCCTGGAATGGCATACCCCATGAAAATAATGATGGAGGTGATATTATCAAATCCTGTTTTATGCCGCACGGCTTTTGCCAGGCCAAGGGGAATGCATACCCCGTAAATCATCATCAGGCTTAGAATACCAAAATAAATAGAAATGGGAATTCTCTCTTTGATCATATCCCAGACCGGATCATAATAACGTGTGGATCTGCCAAGATCCCCCTGTAACACTTTTGACAACCAGATAAAATAGCTTGTCAATACGGGTTTATCAAAACCGTAATATTCTTTTAATTTTTGAATTTGTTCTTCAGAAAGGGGTTGGCCGCCAATGGGACCGGATGATTTGGATGATCCGCCTTGACTTGTCTGCATGGCCCTTGTGTCTGCAATAATTCTTTCAATAGGACCTCCGGGCACAAAACGAGTGATGGTAAATACCATAATGGTGATACCGATAAATGTCGGTATCACCAGAAGCAATCGTCTTATGAAATATGCCGTCATGACATAATTTTAAAAACAGATTCAAGTGCCTGGTCAAGATTTTCAGGTTTTGTACCACCTGCCTGGGCCATATCAGGACGGCCGCCGCCGCCGCCACCCACTAATTTGGCAGCAGCTTTTACAATATCACCAGCCTTAAACTTTTTTGTTAAATCATCGGTAACAATGGAAATCAATAAGGCTTTACCTTTGGATTGGGCGCCCAGTAGAATGACTCCTGAGCCAATTTTTGTCTTGAATTTATCTGCCAGATCTCTTAACTGGGAAGGGTTTTCAATATCCACTTTTTTTGAAATCACTTTGACTCCATTGATTTCTCTTATAGTTTCGTCCATATTTTCAACAGACTTTGATGCTATTTTTGCTTTCAGGGATTCAAGCTTTTTTTCAAGGTTTTTCTTATCTTTTAATAAAACCTCAATCTTTAATACCACATCCTCTTTTGGACCTTTTAACAGGCCTGCAGCTGATGTAAGAAGGCTTTGTTCCTTTTGAATATAATCAAGGGCTGTTTGACCGGTTGCTGCTTCAATTCTTCGAATGCCGGATGCAATACCACCTTCCGACAAGATTTTAAACAATCCAATATCACCGGATTTATTTGTATGCGTTCCTCCGCAAAGCTCCTGGGAGAATAACCCCTGGGATACAACCCTTACCACATCCCCGTATTTTTCTTCAAAGAGTGCTGTAGCTCCTTTCTTAACTGCCTCATCAATATTCATTTCTTTTGTTTCAATACAATGATTTTCACGAATCCTTAAATTGACCTGATTTTCTATGGTCTTAAGTTCTTCTGTGGAAATAAAAGAAAAATGGGTAAAATCAAATCTTAATCTTGTGTCTGTCACAAGAGACCCTGATTGTTTTACATGATCTCCCAGAACATTCCTTAAAGCAGAATGCAGAATATGAGTGGCCGAATGGTTTAAGGCAGTATTCTGCCTTTTTCCTGCGTTAACCTTGAGTATAAATGAATCTTCTTTTTTAGCTTCACCTTTTTTGACCAAACCTTTATGGATGACAATCCCGGTTGGATCTTTTATCGTATCCATAATGTTGATGACACAATTATCATTTTCAAAAACCCCTGTATCCCCTGCCTGTCCACCGGATTCTGCATAAAACACAGTATCAGCAGTAACAATTTCTATGGTATCACCCGGCCCGGCTGTTTCAATTTCTTTGTCATCTTTGACAATTATCAGCACCCGGGATTTTCCTTCAATATTGTCATAGCCTTTAAAAGCAGTTTTCACCCCTTTTGAAGTCAAGGTTCTATAGGCTTCGCCAACGCCTGCGAATTTTTTCTTAGACTTTGATCTTTCTTTTTGCAGGGCCATATTTCTCTCAAAACCATCCATATCAAGATTAATATTCATCTCTTTGACATGATCGATAATGATGTCCACGGGAAATCCAAAGGTATCGTAGAGTTTAAAAATCACATCGCCGGGAATTTCTCTTTTTGATACAAACTCTTTCCCATCGTTCATATCTTTAACAAAAACAGGACCATCTCGCTCTGGAAGATCTTCAATTACTGTTTCTAACAGTTTCATACCAGTTCCCAGAGTTTCAAGAAACTTTTCCTCTTCATTTTTAACTACATTTAAAATAAAGGCAGAAGATTCTTTAAGCTCGGGATAGGCTTTATCCATAATTTTGAAAACGGTTTGTACCGTCTCATGCAAAAACGATTTGACAAGTCCGATACTTCTTCCATACCGGATAGCCCGCCTCATGATACGGCGAAGCACATATCCACGACCTTCATTGGAGGGCATAACCCCGTCACATATCAGAAATGCACTTGCCCTGGAATGGTCGGCAATGACTTTCATGGCAACTTCAACCAAATCTGATTCATGGCGTTTTTTACCTGAAAGTTCGCCCACTTTTTCCATAATGGGAACAAACAGGTCTGTATCATAATTTGTAGGAACTCCCTGAAGAACGGAAATCACTCGTTCAAGTCCCAGACCTGTATCAATACTTGGCTTTGGCAGGGGTGTCATATTGCCCTGTTCATCTTTTTCAAACTGCATAAAGACAAGATTCCATAATTCCAGCCACCGGTCACAGTCACACCCTACTGCACAGTTCTTGTCATCACAGCCAAACTCGACACCCCGGTCAATATGAACTTCACTACAGGGCCCACAAGGTCCTGTATCTCCCATGGACCAAAAATTGTCTTCTTCACCCAATCTTACAATTCTTTCCTCCGGCACACCCACCTGATCCCGCCAGATATTATAGGCTTCATCATCTTCATAAAAAACAGACACCCAGAGTTTTTCCTTGTCAAACCCATAACCGTTTGTGAGAAGATCCCAGCAAAAATCAATCGCTTTTTCCTTAAAATAGTCACCAAAGGAAAAATTACCCAGCATTTCGAAAAAAGTATGATGTCTTGCAGTATAACCGACATTTTCCAGATCATTATGCTTTCCACCGGCCCTGACACATTTTTGGGACGTTACAGCAGTCAAATAATCTCTTTTCTCATCTCCGGTGAACACAAGTTTGAATTGTACCATTCCGGCATTTACAAACAAAAGAGTTGGATCATCCTGTGGTACAAGTGAAGAGGATCTTACCTGCTGGTGATTATGTTTTTTAAAATATTCTATAAACGTTTTTCTGGCTTCATTGCCTGTCATGTCACAACTCCTAATTTGTACTCGTCTAAAAACCGCTAATTTTCCTGATTACTGCGCCGGACTCAACCATATCTTATAAAACCCCGGTTAATCTTCTGCTCCAAACAAAGCATATGCCCATAAGGATTTTCAGGTTTTCGATAAACACTAATTGCAAAAAATAATATTACTTGGCTTCTTTATTTGAACCATTGCTGCCAGGTGTGGCAATCCCAAGTTGTTCTCGAACCTTGGACTCAATTTTTTCAAATATGTCTGGGTTGTCAATTAAAAAGATCTTTACATTCTCTCTTCCCTGGCCGATCCTTTCGCCTTCAAATGAATACCATGATCCACTCTTGTCCACAATCTCAAGGTCAACACCCATGTCCAGCAGATCCCCTGTTCGTGAAATACCCTCCCCATACATGAGGTCAAATTCTACACTTTTAAACGGGGGGGCCAGTTTGTTTTTCACAACTTTTACCTTAGTTCTGTTACCAACGATATCCTGCCCTTCTTTTATGGGAGAGGCTCTTCTTATTTCAAGACGCATGGATGCATAAAATTTCAAGGCATTACCACCAGTTGTGGTTTCAGGATTCCCATAAACCACACCGATTTTCATCCGGATCTGGTTGATAAAAATAATGGTGGTATTGGTTTTGCCAATGGTGCCGGCAAGCTTTCTTAAGGCCTGGGACATTAGTCTTGCCTGAAGTCCCATATGGGAATCTCCCATATCGCCTTCAATTTCGGCTCGGGGAACAAGAGCCGCCACAGAGTCTACTACCATGATATCTATGCCACCACTTCTCACCAGCATATCGGCAATTTCAAGGGCCTGCTCCCCTGTATCCGGCTGGGACACTAAAAGTTCATCACAATCCACTCCAAGTCGTTTGGCATAGGCAACATCAAGAGCATGCTCAGCATCAATAAAGGCCGCTATCCCACCATTCTTCTGCGCCTGGGCAACTGCATGGAGAGCAAGTGTTGTCTTTCCCGAAGATTCAGGGCCATATATCTCAACCACCCTGCCCCTTGGATATCCGCCAACCCCAAGAGCCTTATCCAGTGCAAGTGAGCCTGATCGTATAACGGGAACAGCTTCAATTGCCCTGCCCCCAAGTTTCATAACAGATCCTTTGCCAAATTGGCGTTCAATCTGGCTCATTGCTGTTTTTACAGCCTTATCTTTTTCCAAATGTTTATCCATCTTCTTTCTCCTAAAATATGCCTGATAAATATAGAATTCTTAAAACAGCTGCAGATAAAATACCTGCCATAATATCATCCAGGACTACCCCTGCACCTCCTGAGAAATTGCGCTCAAAATATTTCACAGGTGCAAGTTTTACAATATCAAAAAACCTGAATATAAAAAACCCGGCCACAATCGTATAGATATTAATGGGAACCCACGCCATGGTTACAACATATCCTGCAATTTCATCAATAACAATACAACCGGGATCTTTCTTTTCCAAAATCTTTTCAGCCTGATCTGAAAAATAAATGGCCACAAGGATTAAAGCTGAAATATAAATCCCAACAAAAGAAGTTGGAATGATTAAAAAAACAAGTGCAAAAGGAATTGCTGCAATAGTTCCAAAAGTACCGGGTGCAAAAGGGAGTCTTCCTGAATAGAATCCAGTGGCTATAAATATTATGATTTTTTGATTTAAGGTCATTTTGAAGTTCTATATTCTGCGTAAGTCCCTGTCAAGTAGATTGGGTTAAGTCGATTTTACCAAGTCTATTTTACCAGTTCGATTGGGACAATAGGATGGGATTCACCCGGGTTTGCATCAGATAAAATTCGAGCATAGACATCTTTTAATGGAATCTTTTTTTCCTTTGCCACTTTTTTTGCAACAAAATACTCTGGTACAAATCTGATACTATTATCAGGATTAGTGATTTTTTTTACCTGTAGTTTTCCAAATGAGGTTTTGACAAAAGTTTTTTCTCTTAAAAGAAAGGATCGTCCGCTTTCATAATGCCTCACACCAATGGATGTTGTCTGGGTAAGTATAATCTGGACAATATTATCCAGATCCTCTTTCCTGCATATCACCTCAAGTTGGATCCCGGGTCTGTTTTTTTTCATTTGCACGGGAATATAACAGACATCAAGCGCCTTGTTCTCAAACAAAGATTCCATTAAAAACCCCAAAACTTCGGGAATGGTATCATCCACGTTTGTTTTGACAACATGAATGGCTTCTTTGTGAACAGATGTTTTATTTTTCTTTTCAATAAGCTGTGGTTTTCCCAAAATAATGCGCAGCAGATTGGGAAGATCTGACCCTGTATCTCTTTTGCCTGAACCATAACCAACTTTTTTTATGATCATTTCCGGCATCTGCCCAAAGGATGAGGCCAGCGTAGAAATAATAGCTGCCCCTGTCGGGGTGACAATCTCTGTTGTGGCATCAGACGATCTTACAGGAACATCCTTTAAAATGGCCACAGTTGCAGGAACTGGAACGGGTATCCGGCCATGGGCACAGGTCACAAATCCTGATCCCAGAGGAATACTTGAAGCATATACCTTTTCAATGCCAAGATACTCTACACAGATAAAAGAACCGATAATATCAACAATGGAATCTATGCCGCCGATTTCATGGAAGTGAATGCTTTCAATATCTTTACCATGAATATTAGACTCAGCCAAAGCTATTTTTTCAAAAGCCAAAAGGCTGTTTTTTTTAACCTTTTTTGACAAAGAACTATTCTCAATCAATTCTTTGATCTCACTATAATTGCGTGAAGCATGGCCCTCATCAATGACGTCTACAATAAGATCTATAGCTTTTAAATGGTGCTTGTATACAATATTTGTCTTTAATTGAAAACCATGTAAAACATGACTTAACTTTTCTTTTAGAAAATCAAGCGGTACTCCTAAATCGATCAACGCACCAAGGGTCATGTCTCCGCTGATACCGGAAAACATATCAACATATGCAATCATCCTTACATTTCTCCTGTAGCATGAACCTTTAAAATCTCAAGTACCAAGTTTGCTGATTCCTCCATATCTTTGATGGCAACAGATTCATTTAATGTGTGAACATCGGTCATGCCCGTTCCAAGAACCCCGGCAACAATTCCTTTGCCAAAAAAAACATTTGCATCTGCCCCACCTCCAATGGTCTTGCTTTCCAAAGAGACTCCCAGATTTTTGGCAGCTTTCCCGGCAAGTTTAATAGCCATGTGATCTTCGGAAATATTTGTCTGGGTAAAATCATTTTCAACAATAGCCTCTATCCTGGGAAAGTCTGAACCGCTTTTGAATAGTTCTGCAGCAGCGTAAAATGCATCTGTAATATTATCTGTAATTGTTTTTAATTTTTCAACATCATGACTTCTTGCTTCCCCATGGATTTCAACAAATTCAGGGATAATATTGGTGGCAACCCCGCCTTTAATGGTACCAAGATTACATGTGGTCTCTTCATCAATCCTGCCTAAATTAAGCCCTGAAATGGCTTTAGATGCTACTGCAATAGCACTGATTCCATTTTCAGGCTCAGCGCCTGAATGGGCGGCTTTCCCAAAAATTTTTATAATAATCTTGTTTGCACCGGGAGCTTTTGTGACAATTCCTTCAGTATCTGTTGAATCAAGGATATACCCGAATTTTGAATCCATTAAGGCAAAATCAAAATTCTTTGCTCCAAGAAGACCTATTTCTTCACAAACAGTAAAAATAAGTTCAACAGGCGGATAATCTATTTTATTTTCAAGGATAACATCCATGACTTCAAGAATAATGGCAAGGGCGGATTTGTCATCCGCACCCAGGATGGTTGTTCCATCACTCTTAAAAATACCATCCTTAAAAATCACCTTTATATTATTACCCGGTCCAACCGTATCCATGTGACCGGATAAAAAAATGGGTTCTGCATCTACCGTTCCCTTAAACTTAGCAACAAGATTGGAGCAATTTCCCCCCACCTGTTCTTCTGCCTTATCATAACAGATAGTTGCACCCATTTTTATCAATATTTTTTCAAGTGCCAGGGCAACATCCTTTTCCCGGCGGGAAAGAGAATCAATTTGTACAAGGTTTGTGAATCTTTGAGCCAGTCTCTGTGAATTTATCATTTTTTATCCCTTCATATATAAGCTGCGCAATAAAAGCAAAGTTCAAAATCAAAGAGATAATATATACTAAATTTTTTTTATTAATTCCATGATTAATAAGAAAGGAATATCTTTCATTATCTTACAATAAAAACAGGTGTTATTTTAGGGATTAAAATTGTTAAAGTTTTTAATTTTATCAAAATCCCAATAACACCTGTTTTTATTCAATTATATTGATTTGGACCTAGGCAGATTCCAAATCCCTTCTTGTCGCCATATCCATCATAACTCTTTTTCTGGCTTTATTAATTCCAAGTGCATCTCGTTTCTTATCAATGTGAGCAATCATTTTTCTTGCGTGTTTAACTGGATCAATTTCTAAATCCCACATTCCACCATAAATATTCTGGAGATCTTCAAAAATATATTTTTGAAATACGGGTGCTCCTGAAGTGGGTAAAGTAACACCAAAAACGGTATAAACGCCTGATGCCACAAAATAATGCCCGATACTTATTGCTTTTTCACTCATCCATTCAGGCGCACTTCCTGCAACTGGCAAATCACTGATATCATTTCCCAGGCCACCGGCTTTTACCATTTCTGTTGCCGCTAAAAGGATACGGCTATTATCAACGCAAGATCCCATATGAAGAACAGGCGGAATTCCAACTGTTTCGCAGACCTCAGCCAGACCAGGGCCGCAGAATGCAGCTGCAGATTCCGGCGTCAACAGCCCTTCCATTGCACATGCAATACCATTGCATCCAGTGGTTATAACAAGGACATCATTTTTTATCAGCTCTTTAACTACGGCAATATGTCCTTCATTATGTCTGGTTCTTGCATTATTACAGCCGACCACTCCTGCGACACCTCGTATTCGCCCATTGATGATATTATCATTCAAGGTGTAATAAGACCCGCGGAAGGTACCTCCTAAATGATATAAAACAGACTCGACTCCAAAGCCGGCAATCTGTTGACCTTTTTCTTTTGGTATCATTACATCAGCCCCTCTGTTATTAAAATTATCTATGGCAATTTTAACAATCCTTTTTGCATCCTCAAGGGCATAATGTTCATTGAATTCAATATGGATGACATTCTCCTGCTCCATTTTGGCGATGGGGTGTGTGGTGATCAATTTGGTATGAAAACATTTTGCCACATTGGCGACATTTTGAAAAATACATTGAATGTCAACCACCATTGCATCACATGCTCCTGTAATAATCGCAAGCTCCTGTTGAAGAAAAGTACCACATAAAGGTACGCCGTGTCGTTGAAGAATTTCATTAGCAGTACAACAGATCCCGGATAGCTGTATCCCTTTTGCTCCTTTTGATATTGCATATTCTTCCATTTCCCTGGATTGGGTAACACCGACGATCATTTCAGATAGAACCGGTTCATGTCCGTGGATAACGATATTTACATGGTCTTCTTTCATCACACCCAGGTTTGCTTCAGATGCAAGCGGGAATGGTGTACCAAAAAGAACATCCTGTAAATCAGTCGCCATCATTGACCCTCCCCAACCATCTGCAATGGCGGCACGCGTACCCTGTTTTATCAAATTTTTATAATCCTGATCCACGCCAATATGGGTCCGGTGCATAATTTCAACTATTTCTCTATCAATATTTCTTGGCCTGACACCCATGGTTTCCCATTTTTTATATAAAGCCTCAGGTGCCCGTCTAAGGTAAATCAGTTCGCCTTCTGGTTTACCCCATTCGTTTAATGCTTTTTCTCCAACTTCAACAGCAATTTCATAAATATCACGATCCATTTCCTTTCCATCTACTTCTACTATGGTATCAACATTAAAATAGGGTGCAATAGAGAGCAGTTTAATAGGATCTTTTATTGTATAGTCTTTTGTTTCTTTTCTAGCAGCTTTCATAAAAATTTCAGCAACGTTACGACCATGATCTGAGTGCGCTGCAGCACCACCTGCAATCATTCTGATAAAATTTCTGGCTGCAATTGTATTGGGAGTTGCACCACACAAACCCTTTCTATTATCTTCTCCTTCAAGACCCGATTTTGGCATTGGAAGGCGGCAGGGACCCATGCTGCAGTTTTTGCAGCAAATACCCTGGACACCTATATTACAGGGTTTCATATTTTCTGCCCGATCAAATACAGTCTCAATATTTAAATCATGGGCTCTTTTGATCATTTGCTGGGTTGCCAAGTCAATTGAGGCTTCAACAGGATCTGCTTTCTTTCTGGGCTTTGCATTTTTTTTATTTTCAGTTTTTGGTCTAAGACTTGTAACCTTTTTTGTATCCATTTATCATTCTCCTATTGTTGCATGCGATTCAAAGTTTAAATTGCATGTTCCACTTTTGGTTTCATTATTACTATTTAACAAAAAAAGAATTATTTTTGATTGAGTATTCATCTAAAATTACACCCGGCATTATAAAATCCGAGATTCGATGCTTTTCATTTATTAAGATAGCCAGTATCTTATCGGTGTTCCCAAAAATAAATGGAATCAGTACAATTCCATTTTGTTCAATAAATATGGATCGATCATCAGTTATGGCTCCGCAGATTAGAATATCAATTTTACAGTTTTTCAAAATGCATGAAAATTGCTTCAGATCATGTGGATCGAATCCTTTATATACTCGATCACTAATTTTCAAGTTTTCAAGATCAACGATCATCAATGTGTTTGCAGAATCAAAGACAGGCGAGATCCTGTTTCCCCAAATAGTTAGTGCGACTTTCAAATTAGCAGTTTACCCCTTTTAATTTAGCCCCAGTGACCTTCTTTGTTGGCAGCATCGGCAAAAACCTGTTTGCCCTGCATAAATTTATGAACCGCATCAATAACACTTCCTTGTTGATCACTAACAACTTTAATTCCAGCAGTTGTTAGAGTTTGAAATGCATTGGGACCGCAGTATCCAGTCAACAAAACCTCTGCATCCTTGTCGCTGAGCATGGCTGCAGCTTTAATTCCGGCACCCTTAAAGGCATTTTTATTTTCAATATTGTCATATGATTTAAATTCAAGTGTTTTGGCATCTATAATAAGAATATAGGCAGCTCTTCCAAATCTTGGATCAATCTGGGAATTTATATCATTTTCCATAGCTGTAACTGCTATCTTCATTTCTTTTCTCCCTTTAAGTAAATCATCCTTGCCCGCCACCACCACAGACTTGATCATTTCTGATTTCAAGCAAGGCGCCGGCGATGAGATCTTTAACTACAGGACCTATTTCAGGTCGCTGGTCGTCATGATACACATCAATACCTGCCTGCTTGAAACCCATTAAAGGACGCATACCAATACCACCGACAATGAGTGCATTCACTCGATTTTCAGATAAAAGATTGACCGGTACCATGCAGCCACCCTGAACATGGTCCTGGTTTTGGAGGATGGCTACATCTTTTATCTCACCATCTTCAACATCCACTAAGGTAAATACGTCACAATGGCCAAAGTGACCGGATCTTGTTCCAGAGAGTCCACCCTGGCCGTTTGAAGGGATAGCAATTCTTCCGTTTTTCATAATTTTCATGCTCCTATAAATGTTGTAGTATATTTGCCACAGGTGTTTTAAACTCGTCCTGGGACAGGATGTTGTCCCAAAGCTGCCGTACTTTTATACTAACCTGTGAATTGTTGTTGTATTCAAAAATCGTTTCAGCCTGGATCATGGCTTTTGTGAAAATAGAGTCAAAGGGAATTTTACCCACCACGGCAATGTTGGCCGAGTCAGCAAATTTTTCTATATTTTTTGTCTTATCTATATTTAAATCATATTTGTTTATACAAACCATTGCAGGGATATTAAAATGTCTGGAAAGTTGCGTGAGCCTTTTCATATCATGAATACCGGAAACACTTGGCTCAGTAACAATCAAAATAGCCGTTGCCTGACCGATTGAAGCGATCACTGGGCATCCAATACCCGGGGGGCCGTCCGTAAGAATCAGATCCAAATTTTCTTGATGTGCAATTTTTTTAGCTTCATTCCTGACAAGTGACACAAGTTTACCTGAATTTTCCTGGGCAATGCCAAGCCTGGCATGAACCATGGGGCCGAATCTTGTACTTGAGAGATACCATTGTCCACAGATGGTTTCCGGAAAATCAATGGCCTGCTCAGGGCATAGGTCAACGCAAACCCCACACCCTTCGCATTCAATGGAATCAATTTCAAATGTATCTTTTATTGCATCGAACCGGCAAAGATCGATACAAAGACCACACTTACTGCACTTATCAGGATTGATAATTGCCTCATGGCCTGCATTGAAATCATGAGATTTTTTAAAATCAGGTTCCAAAATCAAATGCAGATCTGCTGCATCTACATCAGCATCACAAAGAACCGTATTCTGGGCCAGCGATGCAAAAGCTGCCGTAATGCTTGTTTTGCCAGTACCGCCTTTCCCGCTTAAAATTACAAGTTCCTTCATTTGTCTTTTTCCTTTTTTTCCATCAACTGAATTATTCTATCGTATAAATCCTGAAACTTTTTTTTATACCCGGGCAAAGTTTCTGCAACCATTTGACCTCTGGAATAAATTTGGGCGATTCTCCTATCAAATGGGATTTCCATCAATATGGGTATATTTTGTTCCATAGCATAGGATTTAACATCATCATTTCCCAGACCGGCCCGATTGATAATCAGTCCATGGGGTATACCGAGAATTCTTACAGTTTCCACTGCAAGTTTAAGATCGTGGAGTCCAAAAGGAGTGGGCTCTGTAACCAGCAAAATAAAATTAGCCCCTTTCATAGCTGCGATAACAGGGCATGAGGTTCCAGGGGGAGCATCAATAATTGTAAGCTGGTCATGTTTTGAAAAGGATCTGACTTTTTTAATAATTGGTGGTACCATTACCTGGCCGATATCCAGGCGGCCATGGGTAAAAGATATATGGTCCCTTGTTTGGTGTCCAATTGTTTGGTGTTCAATTGTTCCCAAGACCCTTTGTTTTTCAATAAGCGCATCTTCAGGACACACTGCAAAACACCCGCCACAGGAATGGCAGAGATTTTCAAATATCATGACATCTTTTTTTAAAACAGCGATGGCACCATATCGACAAATATCCATACATTTTTTACAAAAAGTGCATTTTTCAAGATCAATTCGAGGTACAGGAGCAATCACCGGTTCTGTTTTATCAATGATCGGACTCAGGAAAAGATGGGAATTGGGCTCCTCAACATCGCAGTCCAAAAGATGCACATCTTTTTTTAACGAAACTGCAAGGTTTGTTGCAACAAAGGTCTTGCCTGTTCCTCCTTTTCCACTGGCTACACTTATGATCATCTGCAATATTCTCCCTTAAATACTATTGTGTTCCTGTAGTTGAAAAATCAATTTCAAATGCTCAATTAATTTTTGAGCATGCTTTTTGCCCGGTACAACAGGAAATTGCAACAACACAATTTGTCATTGAATTTTGAGCCTGATTTCTTCTCTGTTGTCTTCTTTGCCCGCATCCCGGATCAATTTTACAATTGCCCCGTCCCCTGCCTGTTCCCAGACCTTGACTATCTGGGCCTCTTGTGTCTTTTCCCGGCATATCTTTACCCTCCTTTATTTGTCTTAATTATTTAAATTGAGAATAATCGCCATCTCATGAAAAATTGAATTGCAAAGCATATGCCATTGAATTAAAAATTTTATTTAAAAAAATAATCCATAAATTCAGTTGGTTATAAAATTCAAATTTGGGCCATGAAAAAACCAAAAAGAAAAAGGTCGCATGGATGCGACACGCTCATTGCAAAATAAAAACTGTAAAATTTGAAGAGTGATTTAGGGAAAAAGCATCCATAGTATTTCCTGAACGAATAAAATTACCATGGATGCAGAAAGGATATAACAAATTATAATTGGAGGATAAAAATTTTGTTTTGTTCTTTTAATCAGTGCTGTTTTTTGGTGGATTAAGGCCGAGCCTTTTCATCCTCCTGAAAAGTGTACTTTTGTGTATACCCAGAGTATTTGCAGCAGCCTGTCTTTTATATTTGTTTTCTTTCAAAGCATTCAAAATAGTTTTAGCCTGGGCATTTTTTACCAAAAATTCCGGATCATTATTTTCAATAACCTGATCTTGCGATAGCCACAATTTTGAAGGCAGGTGTTCATGGCTTATAATACCTGTGGAACAGAGTACAAAAGCATATTCAATTATATTTTCAAGTTCCCTGATATTACCGGGAAAATTATGCATCATAAATATTTGCAATACTTCAGGATCAATGCCTTGTACAGATTTGCCTTTAATACGGTTTAATTTTTGTATAAACAAATCCACAAGAAGGGGAAGATCCTCCATTCGATTTCTAAGTGGCGGTAATCTCAGCCCCACGACATTGATTCGATAAAAAAGATCTTGTCTGAATTTATCAACTGCCACAAGGTCAGCTAAGTCTTTATTTGTTGCAGCAATAATCCGGATATCAGTCTTGATTATTTTTGTTGCTCCTAAAGGCTGAATTTCACGCTCCTGAATCACTCTTAACATTCTAACCTGGAATGCTGCGCTGGTCTCCCCAATTTCGTCAAGAAAAATGGTGCCACCTTCGGCAAGGGCGAAATGTCCTGGTTTGTCTTTTGTGGCACCTGTAAATGCACCAGCCATATGCCCGAAAAGTTCTGATTCAAGTAGGGTATCAGGCAGAGCTCCACAATTAATAGCAATAAATGGTTTGTCTTTTCTATCACTCAAATTATGGATAGCTTTTGCCATAATCTCTTTACCGGTTCCTGTTTCTCCTTCAAGTAAAACAGAACTGTCGCTTTTAGCAATTTGAGGAAGAATCTTGAAAATTTTTTTCATGGATGGACTTTGACTTGCCATATTCTCTATTTGAAATTGATTGGAAAGTTCCTTTCTCAATTCTTCAACAAGAGAATGATCTCTAAACACCTCAACACCTCCAATAATTTTACCCTTTTTATCGATTAATAAAGATGTAGAGGTGGTTATTGGGACCCGTTTTTTTTTGCTGTTGATAATATAACCGGATGTGTTCATGAAAGACTTGCCCTTGTCCATGGTTTTTTTAAGGGCACAATCTCTTTCACACATATTTGAACGAAAAATATCCCAGCAATATTTTCCAATGGCCTCTTTTCTTTGAATACCGGTTATTTTTTCCGCTGCATTATTAAATGAAGTGATCTTCCAGTCATTGTCTATGGTAAAAACACCATCGGAAATACTTTCTAAAATAATTTCAGTGGTATCTTGATTTATTATTGAATCGCCCATATTTTTTAATTTCATATATTATTTTAAATATCAGTAAATGTTCATGGTTCACTATTATTTTATCCCTGCTGATATCATATATTTATTTGATTTAAAACAACACCTTTAATCTCTTCGTGAACTATTATACAAATCAGAAAAGATTTTTTTCTTGAATACCAATATAAAATACCAAGCCCTCTCTTTTAAATTTGAATAAAAACCTGTTGACAAACAAACCAAATTTTCTTTGCAATTTATAACGAAAAGCTATAACATAGGTTGACAAATAAGGGTCTTCAGTTATACTGCTTTTTCTTTATTTTGATGCGGAAGTGCGCGGCTCACTGGTGGGGCCCTCGGACTTCAAATCCGATGTGGGGCGTTAATACCGTCCCGGGTGGGTTCGATTCCCATGCACTTCCGCCATTTATACTATCAATTCAATGACTTACCTTTTTGGATCTCCCGATAATTCCCGATAGTATTATTAAAAACAACCGAGAAATATGTTTAGGTTTTCACAAACTTTTCTGAAATTCTAAATAATGAACAGAAAATATACTGTTGTGTTAATTTTCAATTCAATTTTTATTAAAGCAACCTCTTTATTTGATATCTGGTTCCAGACCACCTATAAATGTGTAGAAATGGGCAGATCTTTCACTATTGATTACGGCTCTGATCAACGACAAATATTTTTTCCTGCGCATTGACTCACGTTAAATGTAACCATAGCGGTTCTATTGCCTCACGAATAATGTTACCCAAAACATATTATTTCCAAAAGTATTTCACATTTTTCCGTTTTCCATATCCCATCATATCGTCACCCCATAAAAATGCTCGGTCAAATTGACGTATGTTGTTGATACCCCATCTGACCATGTTATGTAATTTTCCTGGGGGTTTGTTAAAGGGACAGACTCTGATGCAATTGGAACAATCGGTTTTGTTGTGTGCCCAAAAATCCATACAGGTTTCGGCGTTGATGTGCCAGGTGTCTACCCCTTTGCGATTGGAAATATTATGTGGTTCATCTTTTGGTTTACCATACATGATACTTTTACTGGGGCATTTTTTTGCGCATTTCTCACAGACCATACAAAATTCCTTTACCCCGAATTCAATTGGCCGATCCGAAGTTAACGGCAAGTCCGTAAAAACCTTTGCCAGTCGAACCCTGGGGCCATATTCCGGTGTTATCAGCAACCCATTTCGGGCTATTTCTCCGAGTCCCGCATCAATGGCGATGGGGATGCTGCAAGCTGTATCATTCCCGCATGGGAGGGCCTGATAACCTAGTCCGCGGATATACTGTGCGAGCAGCCCGGCCGTGAATGCCATTTTCGAATACCCAAGGCCGGTGGCAGTGGAGGCTGGACCCGAAGGAGAACACATAATTGCTTCATAATTCATTTCCACGGCAATGACAACGGCATATTTAAATTCGTCAGGAACAATGTTGGAACTTACTTTACCTCCTTCCGGGGTGATTAGGTAGGCGTGTGAGTAAAGCCATCGGCGGTCCAACTCACAGATGCCAACCAGAGAAGCACCGAATAAAGAGGCGGCTTTTTTTACCTTTGGCGTTATGATTTCAGCCTCATCGGTGGTAATCTTCTGCCCTGGGGCAATACGGGGATAATTGAAGTTACCATCCCAATCCCAGGCATAGAACCCTGTACGTCCACCGCGAATGCCCCGTGCATATTCCATTTCCAGCCGCCAAGCAGCGTTAGTGGCCGACATATCTGTCAGTTGATAACCGGGATTTTTCCCGGGTTTAGGCTGGATAAAATGTAATCTTTCCCTCAGGCCCTGCATGGTCGGGTCCCAGTGTGGACGCTTAAACATTTCGTTTTTCTGGTCATATGGCTCCAACTTGCCGACAACGTGACGGCCAGCACCTTTCTCAACAAAATTTACGCTTCTCATCTTCAACTCCTTAGAAAAGAATCAACAAAAGTACATACCAATGTGGATTACACCATTGACTTTGAGCTTTCCAATAATTATTTTTGCTTTTCCCCAAGTGGCGTCTTTCACCCCATCAATGTCAACAAAAATGGTTCCATTGCCAGTGATTGGTATTATAAATTATGACGCTATTTCAATATCTCCGATACTTCTTTTCAAACAGAGAAATCGGTTTTAATGGGATTTTTGATTTATTCACTTTCTTGCCCTGGTGCCGGTGTAGCTCCCATAGCACCCATACGCAAAGCTTTTTTTCTTCCACCAAATTTCTTGATCAACTTATCTTGATCTGCTTTGGCTTTAGCGTCAACTGCTTCAGGATCGAGATGTTGCCGAAGTTCTTTTTCAAGCATTTTCAAAACAGATGCATAACCATCGTCCTTAGCAAGATCGACTGTTTCTTCAGGATCATTTTCAAGGTCAAAGAGCTCTGGTGGCAATCCAACGTAGTAATGATATTTAAATCGACCTTTTCGAAGCATAAAAGCTCCAGAGATAGATCCAACCGCATGATATTCACTCAGCACAACCCGCTCAGAATTTTCAGGCTCATTCATCAATTCAAAAAGGGACTTACCGGGCAGCTTTTGTTCCTCTTCTTGCAGAGAAATACCAACTCCCTGCAAGATAGTTGGGTAGCAGTCAACCAAACTGACTGGGGTCTTGCAGCTTTGTCCCCGTGGGACCTGCGGGCCAGCTATGATCATGGGGATTTTCGTACTCTCTTCATACAGATTGGACTTGCCCCACAACCCACGGGCACCGAGATTATCGCCATGATCACTGGTATAGATGACACGAGTTGAATCCGCCAAGCCGTAATCTTCTAACGCGTCAAGTATCAATCCTATCTGTGAGTCCATAAACGTACACAAACCATAGTATGCCCGCCTTGCCAATTGTCTTTCTTCATCGTCAGCAAAAAGATTTTCCTGTGCCATAAAATGTTCCTGAGCCTGAATCCAGGGATGATGCTGGTACCCGTCACGAGGATGCAGTTTGCGTGGGGGCAGGCAATCTTCAGGGTAGAGATCCAGGTATTCTCTGGGAACGACCAAAGGAAAATGAGGTGCTGCTAATCCAACATATAACATCCAGTGTTTTTCTTTTTCATGTTGTTTCAGCCACTTACAGGCCTCATTTGCTGATTGGCGGTCATAGATATTATAATTGGATACGCCTGGACCAATTTTGTTGAACATTCTAGGGCCACGACTTTCCGGAAGGGGGTCACGAATCGATCCCCATACTTGCCCGATACCATCATGAAGGTGCATGGGGTTGATTTGATGGTCAAAACCAAGAGGATCTTCTTTTTTTCGATAATGTAATTTACCAATAGCTTCAACCCGATTTCCGACTTCCTGAAGGCGATGACCCCAGCCAGGCATTTTGCCATCATACCCCATGGCATTATCCCAGTACCTATTTTCATATGTATAACGACCGGTTGCAAAGCTCGCTCGTGCAGGCACACAAATCGGGCTGGGTGTATATGCATTGGTAAAACAGATGCCACGCTCAGCCAGACGGTCCAAACAGGGCGTTTTAACCACTGGATGACCGGAAGCACCCATGTAACGCGGATCATGTTCATCAGACATAATCAACAATAAATTGTTTGCTTGCATTGATTTTTTCCTTGCATTGATTTTTTTCTTTGATGGGCTATATAAATACTTGAATCTTATATTTCCCAACAAAATCATGCCAGATCAAGGGTTAGAAATTCTTCACCAAAAATAATTTCACCTTTATAGACGGCTGCTATATCCGCGATTGCTTTTTCCTTGGAGCCCGGCAGTGAAAGGTTTGGCCCTTGGTGGGTGATCACCAAACGCTGAACACCTGCCTTATTTGCCATCTCAGCCGCATCAAGAGTGCCGCAGAATCCGGACCGCAGTATAGATGCCATATTTTCTTGATGATCCCATACATTGACGACAAGTGTAGTCGCATCCCGGGCCAATTTTTCCACAAGTTCATGCCGTCCGGTATCACCCGTGAATACTACTGATCCTTTATCCCATTCAACCCGATATGCCAGACAATCCATCATGGGTTGAAGATGAATTGCTTTTCCTACAGTTACCCGGCAATTCTTGGTAGTGATCGATGAACCATAAGATATATCTTTAACATCAAATTGGGGTTTGGGCCGAGGCACTATTCCCCCCCTGGCAGCGTAAACTTCCTGGCTGGCCGGATGCTCCACCCTTACTTTCCAATCATCCACAAATGCTCCCTCGGGCCCGATGAGCCGATGCGTAATTAATTCTGTGGGCGGCGGCCCGTAGACTTGAAGCCGGGGTATCCCATTTTTTTCATGATCCCAACGGCACAAAAGAAAACAGGGATAGTCAATATTATGATCGTAGTGATGGTGGGTGAAAAATAAATGGCTGATATCGGTCGGAGCAAGCCCGGCACATTTCATCTTATATGTTGATGCAGGGCCGCAATCGAACATCAGGTATTCGTCATTGACTTGGAGAATAAAGCAGCTGCCGAAACGTTCTGGAGTGGGTGTTGGTGTTCCACAACCGATTAGAAATAGTTTGGCCTTTGTTTGTGATTTGCTGAGTGACATTGTTTTCCTCATGACTGAATTGTAGCATCAGTTTTTTAAATTTTATTTTGCTTTTTGTACTTTGTTAGGTTTTATAAGAATTGCGATTTCCTTTTTATTAGCCCGGTTCCTTTTCTGGTGTTTTATTGGATCGCCGAAAAACCCGCCATAAAAAAACAATTGTAAAAACAAGAAATATTAAAACAATCGGCCTTTGAAAAATTATAATGATATTGTTTCTGGACATGATTAAGGTTTGCTGCAATGACATCTCGAACATGGGACCCAAGACAAAACCAACAATAAAGGTGACAAAAGAAAATTCAAGTTTCTTCATAAAATAACCTAAAATGGCAAAGAAAATCATCATACCTACGGCAAATAGGCTGCTGTCAGCTATGTAGGCTCCGGTTATACAGATAAAAATGACAACCGGATAGATAATGTTACGGGGTATAGATAACACGCGTACAAAAATTCGCAGACCAATGGCACCGACAATAAGATTAAAAACGTTTCCAATCAACATGCCACCGTATATCCCATATACCAAGCGACCGTGTTCTTCGAACATTAAAGGCCCCGGGGTTACGCCGTGGATAATAAAAGCACCGATCAACATGGCTGAAGCAACATTGCCTGGTATCCCCAGAGTAAAAAGCGGGATTAAATTTGAGCCAATCACTGCATTATTGGCAGCCTCGGCTGCAGCAATGCCCTCTATATTGCCTTTACCAAAACTTTCCGGATCTTTGCTGGCTCTTTTTGCAGCTCCGTAACCCAAAAAAGAGGCGATAACAGCTCCGAGCCCAGGTAAGGCACCCATTGCGGTCCCAATCAAACTGGAACGGACGAGAGTCCTCAAGACACTGCGAAATTCCTGAAATGAAATTTGGCGGTTTTCTTTTTTTTGGGTTTTATCAAGCTCAAATATTTTATCTTGTGCTCTGCCTTTTACTTCCAGTTGGACCAAAACTTCAGATAGAGCCAAAGTACCTATACCCAATGCCATCAAGGATATTCCATTTTCAAGTTCCCACAGGCCAAAGGTAAGCCGGGGGGTCGCAGTATTGGGATCCATACCAACGGAGGCCAGAAAAATACCAAACCCAGCTCCTATTAATCCTTTTACAAGCTGTTTGGATTCCAGGCCGGCAATAATGGTGAGAGCAAATACAATAACTGACAAGATTTCCGGAGGCCCCATCTTTAAGGCGACGATGGCGATGGGAGCGGCAACCAGTATAAGTACCAAATCCGAGAAAGTATCTCCGAAAATCGAGGAATACAGCGCAATCTTCAATGCTTTTTCCCCTTTACCCTGTTTGGCCAGCGGATAGCCGTCATAACACGTAGCTGCAGCTTCCGGAGATCCTGGTGTGTTAAGCAAAATTGCAGCTATAGATCCTCCATATGTGCCACCTTTATTAATTCCAATTAAAAAAGAAATGGCTGCGATTGATGGCATATAATAGGTCATTGGAACTGCCAGGGCAATTGCCATAGGGCCGTTTAAGCCGGGGATAGCACCGACAAAAACCCCCATGGTAATGCCCAAAAAAATAAATGATATATTCGTTAATGTAAAAGCGTCAAGAAATCCAGCCAGAATTACTTCCATAATTTTAATTTCCTTTTATGGTAAAGGTATTCTCAGCCCATACCAAAGTGCGGCATAAATCAAGATTGGAATCGGTACCGAAACCAAAAGAATGTTCAAAATCTTTCTTTGGCCGGTAATATACATCAGTACAGCCAAGATAAGAATACCTCCGGGAATAAAATGAAAAAGCTTAATTGCACCGAGACCAAGAAACAGCAGAGCTGCATAACAGGCAATGTGCAGCCATTGTGAGCTGTTAATGGGTGACACAGTATCTTCTTTTTCATTTTTCCTTTTTTCTAGCAAACGCTGAATCAAAATAATGCCTGCCATTAAAGTAATTAAGACCATTGCTGCGGTGGGTACCGTAGCAGGTGGTATACCAAACTCCTCGCCCGGATATGTCTGAGCAGGGATTATGACAATAATCATTACCAAACCGCTTACTATAAGGAAAAGTGCGGTGATAATATCCGCTTTTCTCATAACTACCCCCTAAAACTCAACTTTTAATGCCGCTCAATAATCAATTGGTGATGCCAATTATTTTAAAAATTCTGCCACGGCTTTAAAATCATTACTCATCACTATAATTTTCTCCGGTAGCTCTTCAGCTCCAATATAGAGTGCTGGGAAATGGAGTTTGTTCTCTAATAAATCTTGATAATCAGGGTCTTGGACAGCTTGTTCAAAAGCTTTACTCAATTTTTGAATTAGGTCTGAAGGCATCCCTTTGGGTCCTGAAACGATAGCGTAGTTTTCCAAAGCAACATTATACCCCAGTTCTTTTAAAGTAGGGACATCTGGAGTGCCGACCAGTCTTTCCTGCCCATGTCCTACCAATACGATCATCTTTCCTGCTCTGACATATTGATAGTGGACACCACCGCTAAAACCAAAGTCCACATGATTGCCAAGTACCTGGGTCATGATGGCTGAACCGCCTTTGGTTGGAACCATATTGAATTCGACAGATTCTTTTTTTGCAATGTATCTGAGAACCTGTTTGTCATAAGGGCTCAATACCGCGACATTAAGTGGTCCATGTTTTTTGGCGTATGTGATCAGCCCCTTCCAGTCAGCCCAGCCTTTGTTTGGAAGCGAGACAAAGGCTTCCTGAAACTTGCCGACTGCGGCAATGTAGGTAAAGTCATCTTCTGTATACTTGACTTTGGTCATGTATGGCCAGGCAGCATAGGTCAGGGCAATGTTGAAACATAGTGTATACCCGTCTGGCTTGGCCCGCAGTATTTCTTTGGAGGCAATAGCTCCGCCGCCGCCGGGTCTGTTAACCACTACCATTGGCTGACCGAGGATATCTCCTACTCTTTTAGACAGCAAACGGGCCATAGTGTCGGTACCGCCGCCAGCCCTGAAACCGACTAAAATTTTTATAGGCCGATTCGGATAATCAGCCCAGGCAGGGATT
>JABIYQ010000022.1 GCA_018702715.1 Desulfobacula sp.
GGGATGACAAGGGTGTTTAAACAATGCCCCAACTTCCGCTTTTTCTGCAATTTGCCCGGCATACATAACAACAACATCATCACAATTTTCCGCAATAACTCCTAAATCATGGGTAATTAAAATAACAGACATTCCTGAATTTATTTGAAGATTTTTAACCAACTCCAGAATCTGGGCCTGAACTGTCACATCAAGTGCTGTTGTTGGTTCATCCGCTATCAGAATTTCAGGCTCGCATGAAAGCGCCATGGAAATCATTACCCGCTGCCGCATACCACCTGAAAGCTGGTGAGGGTATTTTTTCATCACTTTTTTCGGATCAGACATCCCAGTTGTTTCCAGCATTTTAACCGCAGCATTTTCCATTTCATGAAAGGGCATTTTTGGAAAATGCAGTTTGTAAATTTCAATCATCTGTTTACCGATCCTGTGGACTGGATTTAAGGCGGTCATGGGTTCCTGAAAAATCATGGAAATTTTTTTGCCCCGGATATTGTGCATCTCATCAACCGGAACCCTTGAGATATCTTTACCATCCAATAAAATCTGACCCTGTACCATCCTTGAAACCGGTTTTGGCAGCAACCGCATGATACTTAGTGCAGTTACACTTTTGCCGCAGCCAGACTCTCCTGCAAGCCCCAGTATCCTGCCTTTTTTCAATTGAAAATCCAAATGCTCGACAGCCCTGACCACACCCAGATCAGTATTAAATTCAACTACTAAATCCTTTACATCCAAAATATTTGGTTCATCCACCCTGGGTTACTCCTTTACAAATGGTTCACTCCTTTACAAATAGTTCATTCTTGATAACACTCGGCAAAAAGGACCTGCCCGATTTCTTTGCAAGAAGAGTTTCTTTCTTTTTTCCCACATTTATCCAGAAAAGTCCTCCGGTCATGCTGGAAAAGGGATCAAACAAGAGGTCAGATCGCCTGGTCCCGTGGGAGCTGGGCAATTCAAGCCATCTCCAGTAACCATGCCTGACATATGGGATCATGAACGTAGGCACAAAAGCACCTGTTTCATGAATGGCTTGCTGTATTTTCAAAGATAGTTTTATTCTTTTTTCTTCACTCAAGCTTGCCCTATATTTATCAATCAATTCGTCTAATTTGGGATCATCCGTGTTGGTAATGTTGTTGGTCTGGGGTTTATGGGCATTGTCTGAATGCCAGCCCTGCCAATAGGAAGGTCTTATATTGGTACTCCATGCCATCCATGCGACATCATGTTTTTTTTCCAGGATTTTTTTAAACATTGCAGTGGAGTCCATTCGTTCAAGTAAAAGCTCAACCCCGGCTTTTAATGCATCTTCTTTAAGCACCACAAGTCTTGGTGTATGCTCCTCTAAGCTATAGGTGACCTTGACGGAAAACCTTATCCCTTTTTTCTGCCAGATACCATCACTTCCCCGTGTCCAGCCGGCGGATGTCATTAGAACATCAACCTTTGCTATATCATAAATTCGTGGTTTGATCCCGTTATCAGTATATTTTCCATAGCCAGAAAAAGCTTGGGCCAGCCTGAAATAATCTTTTCTCAACACTTTATTTATGACTTTTTCAGTATTCATTGCATGGGCAAATGCATAACAAAGCCGCCTGTCTTTGAAAATTTCTTTATCCTGATTAAGCCACATACCCCGTGCTGATCTCTCCTTATCATTGAAAAACCATATTTTATTAATATAGCCTTTTTGGAATAAGGCAATTTTTGATTTCTGATGCCAATATTTGGGAAATGTCAGGACAAACGAATCAAGCTTCCCTTTTTTAAAATATTCCCATTGAAGATTAATATCACGGATCACGTCATAGACAACCGTGTTAACATTAAATCTATTCTTGAAATATTTTCGATCCTGGGCCCAAAAGTCTTTTTTCTTTTTGAATTTAATAAATTTTCCTTTTTTAAACTCACTGATCTGATAAGCCCCGGTATTGGGAACAATTTTCCAATTGTATGTTTGAACAAATGTTTCATCCATCTTTTTAAAATAATGTTTTGGCGTGGGTGACATATCACCAATTATAAAGTTGAGATCCGGCACGGCTTTAGTACTTTTTATTCCAATTGTATAATCATCATAGACAATGACCGATTCTATTTCTTTTGTGTAATAATCATTATACCAGGGCGCAATGATATGCTCGGAACGCATAAATTCAAGGGTATAAACATAGTCCCAGGCGGTAACAGGCATACCGTCCGACCATCGTGCATCTTTGTCCAGCTTAAAGTACATGGTTTTCTTATCATCTCCAAAAGCCCAATGGGTGGCAAGTTCTGGAATAATAGAATTTGTATTGGGATGAATATTAATCAATAATAATTGATTATCAGTAATGGCGCTTCTAAACGAACCGTTTGAATCCGGTCCCACCACTCTGAAGGTCATGGGAAAGCTTGTAATGGCAGAATGAAAAGTTCCTCCCTTTTGAGCTTTTTCAGATGAAAAAACCGGATCTGATTCATTGGTCAGCCACTTAATATGAGCAGGTAAAACAGCATAGATTTTTCCCTCTTTGAAAAGGACATCTTTTTTTAACTCAAATGATTCATCTTTTTTTTGTTTATCGTTTTTTTGATTATCATTGTTCCCGCATCCTGATAAATAAACGCTAAGAAGTAGAATCAGGCTAACCATTATTGTATTAAATTTCATTTTCTCTCGCTTTTGAAATTGCTTTCCTGATATTTTTTTACTTAATCTATTATGCCCCCCCCTTAGCAAAATAAACCACTGACAATCAATGTTTCTTTTGTTTTAATCACATACCTTTTCCAGTCAACTCACCTTTAATCCCTTATGTCTGAACGATTTCTTAAAGCGCTAC
>JABIYQ010000172.1 GCA_018702715.1 Desulfobacula sp.
CCACTGTCAGACAAGCATAAACTCCAGGTGCCATATTTGAATTAATTAGATCAAGTGTTTTGAATTCCATTTGTTTCAGGCTTACTTTCAATTCCCCGCCTGTGTCTTCCATGGCATGATACGCATTGGTTGCAAGATTCATTACAATCTGATGAATTTGTGTGGGATCAGCTTTAATAATACCACAGTCAGGATTGATATCCTGTTTGATTTCAATTGTTGTGGGGATGGTAGACCGGATCAGTTTTAATGCTTCTTTGATGATCGGCTGCATCTTCATAAGCTTTAATTCATTTTTGTCTTGACGAGAAAATGTAAGGATCTGTTTTACCAGTCCCTTGGCTCGCAAGGCACTGGTAAAAATTCCTTTCAGGCTGTCTTGAAATGGACTGTTTTCAGGAAGATCCTCTAACACCATCTCCGCATACCCTAAAATAGGAAAAAGAATATTATTAAAATCATGGGCAATACCGCCTGCAAGAGTGCCGATGGATTCCATTTTTTGAGCCTGTTGAAGTTGGGATTCGAGTTTCTTTTTTTCTGCTTCAGCTTTTTTCCGTGCAGTGATGTCTGCTAAAGAAAGAAGGACTTTATTGGCTCCATCCAGGTTTAGCAGGGCAGTGGATATGAGAAGATCCATTGATATCTCTTTCTCATTTAGTAAGAAGGTCATTCTCCCTTCTTCCTCTGTGTGTGGTTTTCCTTTCTGAAAGGTTAACATGATCTGAGTTCGTACAGGGCACAGAGAACAGTCAGCGTTTCGGCCACATCCTTTACCATCAAATGAGTTCAGACAATTAAAAACCTCTCCGCCCAGAAGTCCGTAAAGTTCCTCTTTTTTCTTTCCCAAAAAAGCAGCACCTCTATTATTAATCATTTCAACTCGACTCTCGTCATTAACAAGCACGAGAATATTTGGCGTACTATCGAATATAGCTTTTAAATTTGCAGCATGATTTTTTATCTTTTTTTCGGCCTGTTTGCGCTCAGTGATATCAGTAATAAAACCTTCGAGTGAGCTAAGTTTTTTTTCTTTATCAAAAATCCCCCGACCTTTTTCCCATAGCCATTTGATATTTTGATTTTTATCGCGGATTCTGTATTCTATTGCAAACGCTCGTTTTCCGTTTATTGCAATTTGAATCTCATCTTCAACATATTGCCTGTCATCTTCAACAATCAAATCTCCATAAGACAAAGTTTGATTTTTTACGAGTTCAAATGGTTCATATCCCGTTAACTCATAACAGCCATTGCTGATGTAGAGCATTGTCCAATTCACATCATTCAGGCATTGATATGCTATCCCGGGCAAATTATCCATTAAGGTAGACAGCTTACGTTCGCTTTCTTTTAGGGCACTTTCAGCTTTTTTAAGTCTCCTGTTCCAAAATAAAACGATCACAATAATTGTCATAGAAAAAATACTGATAGCAAGAATCCATTTCAATATATAAACTTTATTGATTCCATGTTCGTATCTAACAGAAAGCCATTTACTTCTAATTTGTATATGCTGTTCAGGTGTGATCGAATCGATAACCTTGTTAATGACCCCCAATAACTCTGGCAGGTCTTTTCTAACAGCCATATGAAGATTGTAATTCCCATACGGGGTAGGCGCAGCTATTTTCACATTCGCCAGGCCATATTTTTGTATAATATAGCTGGCTGCGGCAAGATTCTCTATTCCGGCATCCACTCTGCCAAAAGATATAGTCTCAAGCTTTTTAAGTGGCGATTCTACATAGTATGGCTCAAACTTAATTTTATCTTTTTTAAGCCAGCTAGAAACGGCATTTTTTTTAATAACTGCCAGTTTTTTCCCATGCAAATCTTCAATACCGCCGATGTAAGGAGCATCCTTACTGGTCAAAATCACCAACGGAAAAGAAAGATATGGTGTAGAAAAATTTAAATAAACCTCTCGATCTATAGTCTTTGCTGCACAGGGGATCAGATCAATTTTTCCTGATTTAGCTTTGTTTAATACTTCAGTCCAGGGTAAATCTTTTTGAACTTCCAATTTAACACCAAGTTTATTCATAATAGCAAAAATGTAGTCTGCGGATATTCCTTTAAGGCGGCCTTGGTCATCAAAGTAATGGAATGGTGGAAAAGCTCGTGGGCCTCCTATTCTTATCGATTCCTTGGATTTCAACCAGGTCATCTCTTCCCGGGTCAGCTTGAGTTCATCCAGCGACAATTCTGTTTTCGCTGCAAACCCGTGGCCAATGAAGAAAAAATCCATGAATAAAATGGCAAAGAAAATAATACATATCTTAAATTTCTCTTTGTTTATTTTCAGCATTGTTTTTCAGTCATATGAAATCTCTTTTAAGTCGAAATAAACTTTGGAGCCTGAATACCGGAATACTTGCCATATTCTGCACAGTCCACAAACCATAAAATCACCAAAATACTTTTAATATTCCTGTAAATTTCAATAATAATCACCGTACAGTATATTGTGGAGCAAAGTAAATGAATTTTCAAAAGAAGGTTCCATTATATAACCAAAAGCAAAGCCAAAAAAATTAAAATACCAATCAACTATTTTGGAGATAAAAGGAAGGGGATATCCATTCTGCTATGGTGAGGACTTTGTCTATTACAGTCGCTGTAAGCCTTTAATCCAAAGGCGTTGACTTCTTTTGTTATTAGTGACTGCAATTAAAATTTGACCGCTGGGCATTAGTATTCATGGTCCGGGTTTTAGAAAAGTTTTGAGCGATACCACATATGGTAAATGACGTTTTCCCAAAATTGAAATTTTGATTCAATTATATATGCCCAGGATATGATTCCCGGTGATTCTGCAGATTAAAGTATTTAAAGTACCAATATATAAATCCCATTTTAGAAGGTTCCGGGAAATTCTTTTCCCGGGATTAACTTGCTTAAACCCATTGCCTGATAAAATTTTCAATGGCCTTATAAATCCTTTTAGCACCCTCCCCTATCAAGATCCCATGACATTCATAATCAAAGATATAATACTCTTTTATTTCAGATCCAATCTGCTCAAATAATTTAAGGGTTCCTTTGGGATTTACAACAGGGTCTTTTCTGGACTGGACAACCAGGGTTGGTTTATTGATGTTTTTAAGCTTTGGTTCAAGTTGGTCCATAAGTTTTTCAAGTTGATGAATACCTGCAATAGGATTTCTTAAATAATTGATATGGGGGTTTTCAGGATTATTTTCAATAAATTCTTTTGCAATGGTATCCAGATGGATCTTTTTTATCATTGAATTCCAGGCATCTATTGCTGGAACAAAATACGATCCTAAGTCATTAAGCCTCATGGGTGGTGCAACTGCAAAAACAGCCTGGATATCACCCAGTCTTGTGGACAATTCCAAAGCAAGCCCGGCACCCGTTGAAAAACCGCCTACAATTATTTTTTTGCATGAATGTTTTAAGACAACATAGGCCTCTTCTGCTGATTCTATCCACTGCTCATAACTGGTTTTGGCAAGATCTTCCGGTGCTGTCCCATGCCCTTTCAATCGTGGCACATAAACGGTAAAAGATTTTTCATGCAGATAATGTGCAAATGTTTTCATCTCTTCAGGGGCTGCCATATAGCCATGAATCAAAAGAACGCCTGCACTTTGGGTTTTATGTTTTAAAAATATAGGCTTTCCTATCCTTTTTTTTTTTGATTCTCCTTCAATATAGTGTTCATTATAATCCCGGGAAAAATCCACATTTATCTTTTCTAAAAGTTTGTCTTTCACAAGACTCATTATTTCATCACGAGATTTTTGAGCAACTTCTTTTAAAAACTTTTCAACCTTTCTTACCGGTTCTACTTCATTGGCCATGACAAGAATTGGATTTTCAATTCTAATGGTATGAAAATTTGATCTGGTAATAAACTTGGTCTGATCCTTAAATATTTTACCATCTTTAATTTTTATAACATTTGTATTTTCGGCAATGACAAAAAAATCGGCAAATCGTTTAAACCGGTCATCCGTAAGTAGATGGATTTGGTTTTCTTGGAAATTATCAGATACAAAATATGTTTTGTTGGACACAAGCCATAAAATTGCAAAACACACCTTACATTTAAATTCATATATATCAATACCATCTTCTCTGTACGGGAAATGTTTAAGGATACATGCCAGGACATGATCATAATTAAAACTTGTCATGGAATATACGGATGACATATAATTTTCCATGATTTTAATTGAAAACTGCTTTAATATCTGCTTTGCATTGGTATCTACATCAAGCTTAATTTTTCTCTTGACAGTCAGCATGCTTTCAATATAGGGATCATTTAAATACCCTTTAATATTAACGGGTTCCCCAAATCGAATATTGATATCCACATTGGAAAACAACATGCTTCCTTCGGTCATTAATTCGTCCATGACCCTTTTTGAAGGTTCCTTCATCACTATCTGGGCTATTTTGCTTAAAATATTTTCCTTTGGGCTTGCAGGATAATAGGTGATATTTACAGGAACAATATGTGTTTCCTGGTTAAGAACCTGATCAGAATCTTCTATTTCAAAGACATTGACAAGTCTATCAAATTCAGATTCATTCAACTCTTTCATTCTTCTTAAGCGCTCGCGATAAAATTCACAGCGAAGTGCAACAATGGCAGCACCAGTGTGAGGCCGTTTAGCTTCTCTTTCATCGCTCAGAGCAAACTGATCCCTTTTAATCAACTTTTTATTCTTAACCATCATTCCTTCGGGAAAAATTATCCATTGAACATCACCTGACAATAGTGTTCTTAATATGAGTTCATCCCTATGGGGATCTTTTGTGGATACAGCACCCAGATTATTTAAGGCACCCTTTAAAACCGGCACATCAAACAATTCTGCAGCAGCAAGGGACCAGATCTCCTTTTTGGTGATATTATGAATGTGAAAGGGGAGAAAAATGGTTTCTATCCTTGTAAAATGATTGGCCGTAAAAATAACAGATCCATCAGGGATATTGTGCTTTCCAGAAATCTTGATGCTTGCCTTTGAAAAGCCTGAAAAAGTTTTAAGTGTATAACTGGATAATTCAAATGCAAATCTGTTCATAATTTACACCTTAAAACAAGATTGTTTATCTATGGTATTTATAATATAACTAAGTGATGTTAATATAAATCTTGACCCTGTAAGCGATAATACTTAATGTATCGCTTTTGTCAAAGAAAATTATTCTTATTAGGAAAAAATTGGAGGATGACAATTGTATTCTAAAATAACCATACTGACCTTTCCACCGGAAATTTCCCAAAAAGCACTGGTATGTCAGTTAACAAAAAAATATGACCTTTTATTTAATATTTTGAGTGCCAGAATATCCAATAAAAAAGAAGGGTATATGGTGCTGGAAATTTCCTCAGCATCTAAAACAGGATTTAATAAAGGCATAAAATTTTTAAAGGACCAGGGAGTTTCCATATCCAGCCCTGAACATCAAATTTACAAAGATGAGGAGATCTGTACACATTGCGGGGCCTGCACTGCAGTCTGTCCAACAGAAGCCCTTTATATCAAACGCCCGGAAATGGAAGTTATTTTTGACAAGGAAAAGTGCAGCGTGTGCGAGCTTTGTGTTGTGACCTGCCCCACAAGGGCCATGGGGTTGTTTTCTTCAAAGACACAAGAAGTTTTGGTATGAAAAACCCGATTGTTGCAGTTGCCTTAAGCGGAGGAGTTGACTCCCTTGTTTCAGGATATCTCTTAAAACAGAAATACAAAAATGTTTTCGGCATTCATTTTACAACGGGTTACGAAAAAGAGCCTGCCGATGTGATAAGCCTTGAAAATCAGCTCAGGTTCCCTGTTACTTGTATCGATCTTTCCAGCATCTTTGAAAAAAAGATTATTCAATATTTTATCCAAACCTATCTTGAAGGTAAAACCCCAAACCCCTGTATTATCTGCAATAAAGAGATAAAGTTTGGCGAACTGCTAAGAATCGCTCAAAACATGGGGGCGGATTTTCTGGCTAGTGGTCATTATGCCACGGTTGTTAATCAAATCTCTTTTCCCAATAAAAATATTTCTCATTGCTATCTTGAAAAAGGAATGGATCCGCTAAAGGACCAGAGTTATTTTCTCTCCTTATTATCCAGCGACCAGCTTGAAAAAATTATTTTTCCATTGGCCGGGATGATAAAAGATGATGTAAAACGATTGGCCCGTTCAAAACATCTATTGCCCCCACAGCCCAGTGAAAGCCAGGACATATGTTTTATACATGACAATAATTTTTCAAATTTTATTTTAGAAAAACAAGAGGTACCTCCCCTGCACGGCAATATTATTGATATGAACAAAAAAATTATAGGCCGCCACAATGGGTTGCATAAATTTACCATAGGACAAAGACGGGGGATCAACTGCCCTGCAAGTGAACCCTATTATGTTAAAAAAATTGATATGGAAAATAATACCCTGAAAGTTTGTTTTAAAAAGGATTTGTCTGAAAAGACGATTAAAATTGCCCAGATAAACTGGAATTATCCAAACTGGAATTTTCCAAACCGGAAAATCATCTCGGATATTACGACCAAGATCAGGTACAGCCACAAAGGCGCCTTATCAACACTGTCTTTAAACGGATCTTGTGGAGAACTTGTGTTTGATGAACCCCAGAATGCTATTACTCCGGGACAGGCTGCGGTTTTTTATAAAGATACCAGAGTTTTGGGTGCTGGTATGATTCAATGAAAAAGTTTTATATCCATACTTTAGGCTGCAAAGTCAATCAATATGAAAGCGACGGCATTGCCACATGTCTTGAGGAACAAGGCTGGACAAAAGGTGAGAAAAACAAAGGGACTGATGTGTTCATTATCAACACCTGCGCAGTTACTTCAAAGGCCAGTATGCAGTCAAGGCAGGCCATTCGAAAAATTTTGCGGGAAAATCCCGATGCAAGGGTCGTTGTCACAGGCTGTCATGCCCAGACTGATCCTGATCAAATACAAAAAATTGATAGGATTGATCAAATTATCTGTCATAAAGACAAGATCAAAATCGCAAAAAATATCACCTCCATTTATAAAAATAACGCTGCTCTGCCTTTTAAAAAGACCGATCACAGCAAGATAATGCCCTTTATAGGGTTTGATCATGCTGTAAAAGGGAAAATGACCCGCGCATACCTGAAGATACAGGACGGTTGTAATGCGTTTTGTACCTATTGTATTGTTCCCTATGCCAGGGGGTCTTCTGTAAGCATGCCTGAAAAAAAAGTTTTGCAACATTTAAAAGAACTTAAAGATTCAGGGTTCAAAGAGGTAATCATAACGGGTATCCATACAGGCATGTATGGCCTTGACTTTAAAAAAAAATCATCTCTTTTGCAGTTACTTGAAAAAATAAACAATGAAAAACCTGTATTCAGGATCAGATTAAGTTCTATTGAACCCGGCGAAATCAACGATGGTATTATTAATCTGGCAAAAAAAGAAAATATTTTATGTGACCATTTTCACATTCCGCTACAATCAGGAGATGATGATATTTTAAAAAAAATGAAACGGCCCTATGATGTGGCTTTGTTTGAAGATATCATCCATAAAATCCATGAAAAGATTCCCAGCGCAGGCATTGGAGTGGATACCTTGATTGGATTTCCTTCAGAAACCGAAAAACAATTTGAAAATACCTATGAGCTCATTAAAAGGCTTCCCATATCATATCTCCATGTTTTCCCGTTTTCTGCCAGAAAAGGAACCCCTGCCTTTCATTTTGATAATAAGGTAGATCCGGCAATTATTAAAAACCGATGTGAAAAAATGCGGGAACTAGACAATACAAAAAGAAGGGCTTTTATTGCTGCAAATTTAAATAAAAAACTTGAAGGTCTTGTTCAACATAAACCCGACACAAAAACAGGCATGCTCAAGGCTGTAACATCTAACTACTTAACAGTTTTTTTAAACCAAAAACATGATCATAGAGGGAAAATTATTGATCTTATCCCTGAACAATGTGATAGTGATCTGAACATTATGGGAAAAATTATAGCCTAATTAATAAATATGGAGATCTACATTATGAAAGATATTTACAAAAAACTTGCAATCCACCTTGATAATACTCCCAGTGGTTTTCCCGAGACTGAATCAGGGGTTGAACTCAGGATCTTAAAGCAGCTTTTTACAAAACAAGAAGCAGAACTTGCTCTTAGCCTTGTTTTGATCCTGGAAACAGCCGAAGCCATTAGTCAAAGGGCCGGCAAAGACCCCAAAGGAATAGAATCCATATTAATTGAAATGGGCAAAAAAGGGTTGATTATACATGTCAACAGAAATGGAGAAAACACCTTCATGCTTCTTCATTTTGTAGTGGGTATATGGGAATACCAGGTCAACAGACTGACCAAGGAACTGATCAAAGATTTTAATGAATACGTTCCTTACCTTATAAAAAACCAATATAAAAATAAAACCCAGCAGCTCAGGGTGGTTCCCGTTGCCAAATCAGTGAATACAGAGCTGAATATCATGGATTATGAACAGGTTGAAAATATCATCAAGTCACAATCAAAAATTCTTGTGGCCCCGTGCATCTGCCGCAAAGAACATACCATAATGGGCAAAGGATGTGATAACGTAAGTGAAGCATGTCTTATATTTGGTTCGGGTGCTTATATCTATGAAAGCCGTGGTATTGGAAGGACCATATCACAGGAAGAGGCCTTGAAAATTGTCAAAGACGCCGAAAAACAGGGGCTTGTTGCCCAGCCGTCCAATGCAAAAAAACCGATCAATATTTGTCTTTGCTGTGACTGCTGCTGTCAGATTCTGAAGAATATAAGAGATTTTGATGCACCGGCAAAAATTGTAAGTTCCAACTTTCAGGCTTTTGTGGATGCTGATGAATGTACAGGATGTTTTGCCTGCCGGGAAATTTGTCCCATGAATGCCATTGATACTGATGAAGGGGAAGATATAGCCTTGGTAAACATTGACAGGTGTATTGGTTGCGGCCTGTGCGTAACTGTTTGCGAATTTGACGCCATGTCACTTAAGGACAAAAAAGAAATCGAAAAAATAGAACCCCCGGCAAATATTGTTGAGACCTATATGAATATTGCCAAGGAAAAAGGTCTTTTTTAAATACCTCTTTCCTTTTTTATATTTTCATAAGCTTCCTGAATGTCTTTGAACTTGTCATTGGCAAATTTAATGAACTCTTCAGGAAGCCCTTTAGCTTCTATTTTATCTGGATGGTATTCGGTTACAAGCTTTCGATACTGTTTTTTTACTTCTTCATTGGATGAGGTTTCATCACATTTCAAAACAGCATAATATTTATTGGTCTCTCTTACATATTTTGATTTAAGTCTTGTATAGTTTGCATTGGAATAATTGAAAATCCTTGTGGCAGACAAGAGAATGGCCTCTTCTTTATTTGAAATATCTCCATCTGCTGCAGAAACCCTTAACAGCACATCCATCATCAATTCAATTATGTTGGGCTGTGTCTTGAATACCGAATAAAACTGGATGGCAAATGCATCAAAACTTTCATTGGAATCAATTGCCTGTCTGAAAATATTAATCGCAGTCTGCTGGCTGTTCAGATCCAGTTGAAGATCTTGTCTCATAAATGTTTCAACTGCAGATATTTCATTTTGAGATATTTTGCCATCAGCCTTGGATATTTTTGCAAGCATGGAAAATGCTGCCGTGAAAAAAACAAGCTGGGCCTCCTCATTTGAAGAAAGGCTTTCATGAGTACCAGGACTTGATGAAAGATACCTTTGCTCCTTTTTATCCACAAATGTATGCCCAAATGCAGCTCCAGCAACAGCACCCAAAGGACCGCCTAAAGCAAACCCTATGGTTCCTCCAATCATTTTTCCCAACCAGCTCATTTTTCTTCCTTTCAAAATAAAATCAAAAGCTTTGAGTCATTATTAAACTTATATACAACTACAATTGATCTGTATACCAAACCAAAACCCAAATAAATTCTAATACAAGACTGTACAAGATACATTATCACAATAATGCCTCAAAAACTTTCTTGATATCAACTGACAATTGATACCCGTTTCATTAACAATTAGGAAGTCTTTTTTTTATTCAGCCAGGGTTTTTTTTTCCTTTCTTTCTCTTTTACAGCCCCACATCTGGTTTCAATAGTGCCTTTGCCCAGCAATTTTTCTACATTGCTAAAAAAAGAAGGGCTTGAATCAGTCATATATTCATCAGACAGTTTAACCAGGACAGGAGGCTTATCATCTATTACAATTTTTAAACAGGCAGTACAATCACCGGGGAAATTTTCTATAATGGATTTAAGTTTTTCAAGTGTATCCCCTTTAAGAATATCCCTGGAAGAATCCCGGGAATCAACCTTAATAAGTACGCCATTGGTCCACTCTTCCGGTGCATTTTCAATGGGAATTATTTTCTCTGCTAAAAGCTTGACAATATTTTCATTCTTCTGAACTTTTGCTTCCAGTATAACAATCTCTTCATTGGCTAAAAGCATGTGGGCTTTTGCATAAATTCCGGGGAATACCACTAATTCAATGCTGCCGTATTGGTCCTCGATGGCGCAAAATGCCATCATATCCCCTTTTTTAGTTTTGTGCAGCTTATGAATTTTTAAAAAACCGGCCATACGGATCATTTTTCCATCAGCCACATCCTGAATATTTACGGAATTTACCGTGGTATATTTTTGAATCAAATCCTTATACTTATCAAGGGGATGTCCTGTAATATAAAATCCAAGAGTTTCTTTTTCCAAAGACAACAGCATGGCATCATCCCATTCTTCAATATCAGGCAGTTTTGGAGTGCTTTCAGGAAGTGTGGTTCCCATATTTGAATCTGCAAATAAATCCAGTTGTGAATCAGCCTTTTCCTTTTGTATTCTTGATCCATGATCCAGAGCCTCTTCAAGAACCGCCATCATCTGACTGCGCCGTGTATTTGTGGAATCAAATGCCCCACACTTGATTAATGCCTCAAGGACTTTCTTATTTACCTTGCCGACATTGACCCGTTCACAAAAATCATAAATATTGTCAAATTCGTTTTCTTTATTTCTTATTTCAGCAATAGATTCAATTGCTGCTTCACCCACATTTTTCACCGCAGCAAGACCAAACCTGATACAACCTTCAGACACTGTAAAGAGCGCACCACTCTTATTCACATCCGGCGGCAGCACTTTAATTTTATGGGTCCTGCATTCATCAATATATTTTATGACTGCATCTGAGTTGTTTCTCTCACTGGTCATTAACGCAGCAATAAACTCAAGGGCAAAATTTGCCTTTAAAAACGCTGTCTGAAAGGCAATAAGGGCATAGGCCGCACTATGGGATTTATTAAAGCCATAACCACCAAATTTTTCCATTAAATCAAAAAGTTCAGCAGCTTTTTTAGGATCATGGTTGTTTTCTTTAGCCCCTTTCAAGAAAAGTTCGCGATGCTCTTCCATCATGGAGACAATTTTTTTCCCCATGGCTTTTCGAAGCCCGTCTGCTTCTGCCATTGAATAATTAGCAATTACTCCGGCAATTTTCATGACCTGTTCCTGGTATAAAATTACCCCATAGGTTTCTTTTAATACGGGTTCAAGTTCTTCAAAAAGATAGACCACTTCTTCCCTGCCATGCTTTCGTTCCACATAGGTAGTTGCCATGCCGCTGTCCAAAGGACCGGGTCGGTAGAGGGCTACCAGAGCTACGATATCAGAAAAATTTGCCGGCTTTAGTCTTGAAATCAAATCCTTCATACCTGAACTTTCAAGCTGAAACACTCCTGTGGTGTCGGCTTTTTGTAACAACTCAAAAGTTTTAGCATCATTGTAATCAAGATTTAGGATATCCGGCGGTGTTTTTCCCTGGCCTTTAATCAATTCAAGACAGTTTTTTATAACAGTAAGATTTCTTAACCCTAGAAAATCAAATTTAACCAGCCCGAGTTTTTCAACATAATTCATGTCAAACTGGGTCAGGGTCTCACCTTCTTTACCTTTATATAAGGGCAGATATTGGTTTAAAGGCTTATCAGAAACCACAACCCCGGCTGCATGGGTGGATGCATGTCTTGGCAACCCTTCTAAAAGGAGGGATATTTCCAGCATCAGGGTTTTTTCTTCTGATTCTTCACATTTTTTTTGGATTGCCGGAACCGATTCAATGGCATTTGTTAAATTTTTTGCATTATCCGGGATCATTTTTGCAATTTCATCCACCTCGGATAAAAGAACGCCTATTGCTCTTCCCACGTCCCTGATAACAGCCTTGGCCTTAAGTTTTCCAAAAGTTATAATCTGGCATACATATTCAGGTCCGCCGTATCGATCTGTGACATATTTATAAACCTGATCTCTACCCTCAATACAAAAATCCACATCAATATCAGGCATGCTCATACGAGAAGGATTTAAAAATCTCTCAAAAATCAGCCCGTGTTCAATGGGGTCAAGGGCAGTAATGCCCATTGCATAGGCCACCATGGATCCTGCAGCAGATCCTCTTCCAGGACCCACGGGCACATCAATGCTTTTTGAATATTCTATAAAATCGGCAACTATCAAAAAATATCCGGGAAAGCCCATGCCAAGGATCACACCTATTTCATATTCAATTCTATCCCTGTAAACCTGTTCGTCAATATCTGGATTCAAAGTCTTAATAATCTCAAGTTTTTTTTCAAATCCATCCATGGCTTTTTTCTTGAAAATGTTATCCTCAGATTCTTCTTCTGACCTGGCATATCTTGGAAAATGATAGGTTTTTTCATCAAATTCAACATTGCATTTTGAAATCACTTCCCTTGTGTTCTCAATTGCACCTGGATAATTCCCAAAGGATTCGATCATCTCTTGGGGTGACTTCAAATATAGCTGATCAGAATCAAATTTGAATCTGTTTTGATTGGAAAACGTATCCCCTGTTTGAATGCACAGAAGTATTTCATGGGCTTTATCATCACCCTTGGAAAGATAGTGGCAGTCATTGGTCGCCACCATGGGTATAGACAAACGCTGACTTATGTCAAGAATACCCTGATTAACTTTATCTTGAATTTTAATTCCATTTTTCTGAACTTCTAAAAAAAAATTTCCCTCACCAAAAGTATTCATATAAAACCTTGCTGCATCATCTGCGGCATCCATTTTATTTTGAATAATATTTTGGGAAATATCTCCCTTAAGACAGGCAGAAAGTCCTATCAATCCTTTTGAATTATTAGCAAGAAGTTCTTTATCAATCCTGGGTTTATAATAAAACCCCTTGAGCTGGGCAATGGAAACCAGTTTGCAAAGATTGGCATATCCTTCACGATCTTTTGCCAGAAGAACTAAATGTCTCAATCCCTTATGATCTATCTGAGTACGATCATTCAAAGTTCTTGGTGCAACATATACTTCACACCCAAGAATTGGTTTGACAGATTCTTTCCTGGCTTTTTCATAGAATTCCGCAATACCGAACATGGTACCATGATCGGTTATGGATACTGCATCCATGCCATATTCATGACATCTCTTAAACAAGGAGTCCAGTCTTATGGCACCGTCAAGAAGCGAATACTCGGTATGAAGATGAAGGTGATAAAATGGTGATGGCAATTTGCTCATTCTTAGATTAAAGGCTTTCAACCCTGTAATTTGGTGCCTCTTTAGTAATGGCAACATCGTGCACATGACTTTCTTTAAGCCCTGCAGCACTGATTTTAATAAATTTTGCCTTTTCTTGAAGCTCCTTTATTGTAGATGCTCCAAGATATCCCATGCCGGCTTTAAGACCGCCAATCATTTGAACAATATTTTCTTTAACAGTTCCTCTGAAAGGAATTCTACCAACAATGCCTTCAGGAACAAGTTCATCGTCTTCACCCGTATCTTTCTGATAATAGCGGTCTGAACTTCCTTGTCTCATTGCTTCAACGGACCCCATGCCTCGGTATGCCTTGTAGGACCGCCCCTGGTAAAGGACGATTTCACCCGGACTTTCCTGGGTACCGGCAAGAAGAGTTCCAAGCATGACTGAATCAGCACCTGCGCCTAAAGCTTTTGTAATATCACCGGAAAATTTAATCCCCCCATCAGCAATAATCGGAACACCGCTTGATTTTGAAATATCATTACAGTTTCGAATGGCTGTCAACTGAGGTACGCCAACACCTGCAACAATACGAGTGGTACATATTGATCCAGGTCCAATACCGATTTTAACGGCATCGATTCCTGCATCTATCAATGCCTTTGCACCCGCTTCCATGGCCACATTTCCGGCAATAAGCTGACAATGTGGAAATGCATTTTTAATTTTTTTAATGGCATCAATTACATTTTTTGAATGACCATGGGAAGTGTCTATCACAAGGGCATCTGCACCATGATTTAACAATGCTTCAACCCTTCGCATCATGTCAGACCCAACACCAATCGCAGCTCCTGCTCTTAACCGACCCAGAGAATCTTTGCATGAATTGGGATATTTTTTTATTTTTTCAATATCTTTTATTGTGATCAAACCCTTGAGCTTTCCATCTTTATCAACAACCAGCAGCTTTTCAATTCTATGCTTGTGCAGCATGATCTTGGATTCTTCAAGGCTACATTTTTCCCGAACTGTTATCAGGTTTTCAGTGGTCATAACTTCTCTTGCAGATTTTTCCAGCTGGGTTTCAAACCTTAAGTCTCTGTTGGTCACAATACCGACAAGTTTATCCCCCTCTGTTACCGGGATACCGGAAATTCTGTATTTGGCCATAATTTTTAAAATTTCTGAAATGGAGACATCGGGATGGACTGTAATCGGATCAACAATCATTCCACTTTCTGATTTTTTTACCCTATCAACTTCAACAGCCTGATCTTCTATACTCATGTTTCTGTGAATAAACCCCAACCCCCCTGCTCTTGCCATACTGATAGCTGCCAATGCTTCGGTAACCGTATCCATGGCTGCGCTGACTATGGGAATATTCAGTTCAAGTTCTTTGGTCAAACGGGTATGTGTCTTGACTTGATCGGGTAGAATAGCCGAATAGTCTGGTAATAACAGGACGTCATCAAAGGACAGTCCTTCCTC
>JABIYQ010000361.1 GCA_018702715.1 Desulfobacula sp.
AAAAAAGAATCTCTTGCCTGGGCTGTCAATAAAAATGATCTGAAAATGCTGGAACAGATTAATAAATTTTTTTTATATGCAAATGAAACTGGGATACTGCAACAGATATCTGATAAATATTATTCAAATATTGAAGATCAAGATCCATTTGATTTGAAAATATTTCATAAAAGAATTAAAACCAGACTTCCAAAATATAAAAAAACAATTATTGAAGAATCAATAAAATATGATTTTGACTGGAAACTTATTGCTGCAATTATGTATCAGGAATCTCGTTTTAACCCAAATGCAAAAAGCATTACAAATGTCAGGGGTTTGATGCAGGTAACAACAGTGACAGCAAAGGAAATGGGTATTGAAAACCCTTTGAATCCTTTGCAAAGCGTTAAAGCCGGAATAAAATATCTTGATAAAATGGTTAAAAAATTTGACTATATAGAAGATGAATATGAAAGGATGCTGTTTGCTTTGGCCAGTTACAATATCGGATATGGTCATGTAATCGATGCTATGCAAATCGCCAAAGAAAAGGGGCTTATGGAAAACAGATGGCAAGATTTAAAAACAGTGTTGCCATTATTATCAAAATCAGACTACTATAAAAAGACAAAACATGGTTATGCAAGAGGGTGGGAGCCTGTTCAATATATTGAACGAATCCTAACCTATTTTGATATTCTTAAACAAAAACAAAAAATTTAATCTTGAGTACATATATCGAATAAATAAAAAATTTGACTTGCTCTATTCAATTTATTACTTAAAATTTATGAATTCAATTAAAATACAATATAAATATTAAAGAGACTGTCTAATGACAACAAAAATTCTAATCAATGCAATGGATTCTGATGAAAACAGAATTGCAGCAATTAAAGATAACAAACTTGAACAATTCCACATTGAAACAGCAGCAAAACAGGTAACACAAGGCAATATTTATAAAGGGATTGTCACAAGGGTTGAACCAAGCCTCCAGGCTGTCTTTGTTGATTATGGTGCCCCTAAAAACGGGTTTCTACAAAAAAACGAAATTCATAAAGACTATTTCCAGGATGTGGAAGGTGGAGAAAAGGCTTTGTTCCATCTCATAAAAAAAGGTCAGGAACTTATTGTCCAGGTGACCAAAAACCCTATAAGCCAAAAAGGGGCAATGCTGACAACCTTTATTTCTCTGCCTGGAAGATTATCTGTTCTAATGCCTGGGAACTCAACAAAAGGTGTATCACGAAAGATAAGTGATGAAGACGAAAGGAAAAGGCTTGTTAGTATTATCAAATCAATGAAAATCCCCGATGGATTTGGCATGATCGTACGAACAGCCGGGAAAAATTCTACAAAGACCTTATTGACTGCTGATTTAAAATACCTGATGCGTGTCTGGAAAAATATTGACAAAGAAGCAATGAAAAATACTGCACCATCGCTGCTCTACAAAGAACAAACCCTTGCTGTAAGATCTTTAAGAGATTATTTTACATCTGATGTTAATGAGATTCTGATTGACAGTCCTGAAGTTTTTAAAGAAGTAATGGATTTTATCAGCGTGATTGCTCCGAAACAAAAAAAAATAGTCAAGCTTTTCAAGGGAGAAAAACCCATATTTTCTAAATATCAACTTGAAGATCAGATTGCTTCTATTTACAAAAAAGAAGTGCTACTAAAATCTGGTGGCTTTCTTGTCATTGAGCAAACAGAAGCCCTGGTTTCCATTGATGTAAATTCAGGAAAATCCACTAAAAAGAAAAATATTGAAGAGACGGCTTTTCATACAAATCTTGAAACCTGTGAGGAAGTTGCACGGCAATTGAGACTACGTGATATGGGTGGATTGATTGTGGTTGATTTCATAGACATGAAGGATCGCCGGCACAAATCAGAAATTACCAAAACCCTGAAAAAGTACTTAAAATCAGACAAGGCCAAAACAAAAGTAGGCGGGATTACACCTTTTGGTTTGTTGGAAATGTCACGGCAAAGGATCAGACACTCAATTACTTTTGGTAGTTATGAAACCTGCCGGCACTGTAATGGAAGAGGTCTAACACCTTCTGCAGAAACCCAGGGTCTTGCCTTTTTAAGACAATTGAATTTAAAAACAATAAAAGCGGAAGTTAAGGAAGCTATAGGGATTGTACCCATTGATGTGGCCGGTTATCTTTTAAACAAAAAAAGAGGTGAATTATCTGAAATTGAATCTAAAAGATCAATTACCATTACAATTGAGGGAGATCCAAAGATGGTTTCAGGCGAAAGTAAAATCAGTATAGTTACCCCAAATTGAAGCTCTTTCTTGACATAAATCATTCTATTGTGTATCCAAAGCAATTTCGATCTTAATAATTAAGGGAAAAATATGCCAAAAAAAAGAAATGAGCATAAAAAATTAATAATAGCTTTTGCAGTCGTTTTTGTTGGGCTACTTTTGGGCGGAACATTGTATTTTAATAAATATCAGGAAAAAGATTTACCCTTAACTAATAACAAAACTATAATACCGAAAAATGTTGCAAATAATAAACTAAAATCCATGGTTAAAACAGATAAAATCATTAAAGCAGATGAAATAGTTATCAGTGACAAAAAAGATATTAAGACTGACAAAGATATTAAGACTGACAAAGATCTTAAGACTGACAAAGATGTTAAGACTGACAAAAATGTTAAGACTGACAAGACGATTAGCACAGCTTTGACTGTGAAAGAAGACAAGAAAATTGTCAGCTCCGGCAAGACTGTGAAGACAAATGAAACAGTGGGTGGCAAGATTGTTGTTTTACCCGACATTGATTATAAAAATCTAAAAAAAAATGAAGCATTAAAACACCTCATGGTGTCGCGCAAAGATGAATTGGGTTTAAAAAAAAGTCTTGATATGATTGTCAATTCAGATGAAAGTTTTAAAGTTGGGGATGTCCAAATCCCTTTAAGAGATATTTTAGAAAAGGCTAGTGTTAAAGAAGGAAGGGTTTTTGAAGAAAAAATTGAAGACTCTGGGGCAGTTCAACCTGAAAAAATAAAAAAATTCGGGATTTATGTGGTTCAGCCAGGTGATAATATCTGGAATATTCACTTTAATATTTTAAAAGAATTTTATGAACACAAGGGAATAAAACTTTCACATAAAGCAGATGAACCTTTTGACAGTGGAATGAGTTCAGGTGTTGGAAAAATTTTAAAATTTTCCGAAACCATGGTTATTATATACAATTTTGTTGACCAAAAAATTGATTCAAATATTGCACTTCTTGAACCCTTAAGTAAAATTATCGTTTATAATATGGATGAAATTTTTTCACTTCTTCAGGAAGTTAATTATAAAAACATGGACAGAATCCAATTCGATGGAAAGACCATCTGGGTTCCGACAAAAAAAATATAAAATTATTTTTAATTATTCTAAGGAGGATTTATTTTGATTAGTACAGCATATGCAATGGGACAAACAGGTGGCGCTGGCCAAGCTGGCGGTATCGCCGATTTTTTACCCATTATTATTTTATTTGCCATTTTTTATTTTCTATTGATTCGACCCCAGCAGAAAAAAGCCAAAGAACATAGAGAAATGATATCCAATTTAAAAAAAGGGGTTAGAATCATTACTTCTGGTGGTATTTATGGAACTATCCAAAGTATTGATGATACAACCATCGGGCTTGAAATAGCTGAAAAAGTAAAAATAAAAATTTCCAGGGGAAATGTTGCGGCTGTAATTTCTGATGCTGAAGCAGTACAGAAAGAAGATAAAAAGAAAAAATAAATCCATTAGGAGTAATTAGATTGAAACCGTTTACCTTTAAGTCTGTATCAATTATCGGGGTTATTTTGGCAGCCATTGTCTTTTTGCTTCCCACCTTTTTAAATACCTGGCCACATAAAAAAATAAATCTGGGGCTGGATCTTCAGGGAGGAATGCATCTTGTACTTGAGGTTCAAAATATCAAAGCAGTTGAAGTTGAGATTGAAAGAACCATACAGGAAATTAAAAAACAACTTAGAAAAGATGGTGTGAAGCATCTTGGTATCTCCCGCCTTACTGACAACTCTATCCTTGCAAAATTTCCGGTTGGGGATAATAAATCCGCTTTTGAAACCGTCCTTTCTAGAAATTTTGAAAATCTTATCATCCAAAAACCTCACACAGATAATAATATTGTCTCCTTCAAACTGGCTCTGCCTGAAAAAGAAATAGAAAACCTTAAAAAGATGGCCACTGAACAGGCACTTGAAACCATACGCAACAGGATTGATGAATTTGGTGTTAGTGAACCTGATATCCGAATCCAGGGCAAAAACAGAATCTTGCTGCAGCTGCCTGGCATTAAAGATCCTGACAGAGCAAAAGATCTTATCGGAAAAACAGCCCAATTGACTTTTCAAATAGTTGATGATGAAGCCGATGTTGGTTCTGCTTTAAACGGGACCCCTCCTGTGGGTGATGAAATCCTTTATCAGACCAAATATGAGGCAGGCTCAAGCGTACCCATCAAAACGCCTTTTTTAATCAAAAAAAGAGTTCTTCTGGATGGCAGCCTTCTAACAGATGCAAGGGTTGAATTTGACCAATTTCAACAGCCACAGATCGGCATTGAATTTAGTAGAAAAGGTGCCAGAATTTTTGACCGCATCACTGGAGAAAATATCAACAAAAGACTTGCAATAGTACTTGATAAAACAGTTTATTCAGCACCGGTTATCCAGGATCGGATTGCCGGGGGTAAAGCAAGAATAACCGGCAGTTTTACTCTGGATGATGCAAAAGATCTTGCCATTGCGCTAAGGGCTGGTTCTTTACCTGCACCAGTGAAAATTATTGAAGAACGAACAGTTGGCCCCACCCTTGGTGCAGATTCAATTCGCACCGGTCTTATTTCAATGATGGTTGGCGGATTTCTTGTGATTTTATTTATGGTAATCTATTATAAAAATGCCGGTTTGATCGCTGATCTGGCTTTGCTTATTAATATTATTCTGATCGGCGGGGGCCTTGCAGCCTTCCAGGCCACTTTGACACTGCCGGGTATAGCCGGAATTATTCTTACCATTGGTATGGCGGTTGATGCCAATGTTATAATTTTTGAAAGGATCAGAGAAGAATTAAAATCTGGAAAGACAGCTTTAGCATCAGTACATGCAGGTTTTGACAGAGCCGCCCTTACCATTCTTGATGCCAATGTCACAACCTTGATAGCAGCTTTGGTTTTATACCAGTTTGGTACAAGCTCCATAAAAGGATTTGCAGTAACCCTTTGTCTTGGTATTATCGCAAGTCTTTTTACAGCACTGGTTGTGTCCAAAGGTATTTTTAATTTTGTTTTAAAGAACAATCCATCCAAAAAACTAAGTATATAAAGGAAATAAATAATGCAGCTTATCAAGTCTGATATCAACATAGACTTTATTGGTAACCAAAAAATTGGATTTATTATATCGATCCTCCTTATTCTCCTTAGCCTCGGATCCCTTATCGTTCATAAAGGTCCTAATTATGGCATCGATTTTGTTGGTGGAACCATAATCCAAATCAAATTTACAGAATCGGTTCCTGTTGGTAAAATAAGGGCTGGTTTATCCAGTATAGGCCTTAATGATGCTTCAGTACAAAATTTTGGACAAGATCAGGACAATGAATTCTTAATCCGCACCAGTAACCAGAAAATGACTGATAAAGGTTTGTCACTGTCTATAAAAGATGCTGTCATGGCATCCTCCGGCATTACTCCTGAAATCCGAAGAGTGGAAATGGTTGGTCCTCAGGTGGGTAAAGATTTAAGGGAAAAAGCACTTTTAGCCATTTTTTATTCCCTGTTGTTTATCACCATATATATTTCGGGAAGATTTGAATTAAAATGGATATTGTCAGGAGTAACAGCGGGTTCTCTGATGACAGCAGTCTATTTTCTATCTGTTTTTAATGTAAGTATGGCCGTACTTATTACTGTAGCTTTAATTGTAACACTGGTATTGTTCTGGACCTTACGTCTAAAATATGCAATTGGAGCGATTATAGCATTGTTACACGATGTATTGATAACTGTTGGTATTTTTTCACTCTTGAACCTGGACTTTTCTTTACCAATTATTGCAGCCCTTTTAACAATAATAGGGTATTCATTGAATGATACTATTATTGTCTTTGACCGTATCAGGGAGAATTTAAAAGGCTCAAAAAAAACAGATTCCCTGCCGCTTTTGTTCAATAAGAGTATCAATAACACCCTTTCAAGAACAATTTTAACATCAGTAACCACATTAATAGTTCTTTTTGCACTTTATTTCCTGGGTGGCGAGATTATTCATAATTTTGCCTTTGCCATGATTGTTGGTGTGATTATCGGTACATATTCATCAATTTTTGTGGCCAGCCCGATTGTTCTTTTTGCTCATAAAAGGTAATTTTATGCCTTTTGTGAAAAATTACCTTTATAAAATTATTTTTCTTCTAACCCTTATATTCTTCTTTGTTTCCTGCGGTGCCATTAATGATTTAAAAAAACCCGCAGGAAACTATAAAAAACCAACTATACCCATAGTTCAGGGTAAAACTGAATCTCAAAACCCGATTGATCTCTACAAAAAGGCAAGACAGATTTTTATAAAAGAAAACTATCGTAATGCTGCCACCCTGTTCACTGAATTTGTTAAAAACTATCCAAATGATACTTTGGTTGACAATGCAGCATATTGGCTCGGTGAGTGTTATTATTCCACTGGAGATTATAATAAAGCCATTTTAATATTTAAAGATCTTGTAAGAAAATACCCGAAATCTGAAAAAACACCAGATGCAACCTTAAAAACAGGGTATTCATATTATTCTTTGTATGAATTAAACCGTGCCCATCACTATTTAAAACTGGTAATAACCAAATATCCTTTTTCGCCGGCTGCCCAAAGTGCCCGGAGTAAAATAGGCGATTTTGAATAAAATTCCATTTCTTAAAATGCAACCTTCTTTTGAAAAATATTTACCCTGGTTTATACTTCGGGAAATTCCTTTTATAGGGAATACCATGTATAAAAAATTGATTCATCAATTTTTGTCCCCTGAAAGGGTTTTAAATTCTACTGAAACCCAATTGAAAAAAATTGACAAGATCTCTGAAAAGATAATATTTGGAATTATCCACCACAAAAAATTTCAAGACAAGGCCAAAAAAGAATTGGACAAGATTTTAAATAAAAATATCAAAATTGTCACACTGACCGATTCGTCTTATCCAGCACTATTAAAACAAATCCACGACCCCCCACCTTTTTTAACTTATTTAGGGGAACTGGACAACGCAGCTCCCTGTATCTCTATTGTCGGCTCAAGAAGAGCAACCTCCTATGGGCTGAGCACTTCTGAAAATCTTTCCTATAAATTGGCTAAAAAAGGATTTCAGATTGTCAGCGGAATGGCAAGGGGCATTGATTCAAGAGCACATAAAGGGGCATTGAGAGCACAAGGAAAAACCATAGCTGTTTTGGGGTCAGGGATCAATAATATCTATCCCAGGGAAAATAAATACCTTTTTCAAGCCATCGCAGAAAAAGGAATAGTTTTTTCAGAATTTAAAGCAGATACAAAGCCTTTTCCATCAAATTTTCCCATTCGTAATCGAATCATAGCAGGATTATCCTGCGGCAGTATTGTAGTTGAAGCTGCAAAAAGGAGCGGTTCTCTGATCACTGCCCGCCTGGCAGGTGAATATAACCGCGAAGTATTTGCGGTTCCAGGAAGTATACAATCAAAAAAAAGTCAGGGTACACACGCTCTTTTAAAACAAGGAGCAAAACTTGTGGAAAACGAAATGGATATCATGGATGAACTCCACCATTTTGTTCATTCAACAAAAAAATATCAACCAGCATCTTTACAAAATCAAAAAACGTCCCACTATAGAAGCTGTAAAACAGCAGGCCCTGAAATTTTAAGGTTTATAGGACCCTACCCTATCCATATTGATGTATTAATTGAAAACAGCGGGATGGACAGCTCGCAAATTGCATCCCAATTGCTTGATTTGGAACTTGCGGGAAAGGTAAATCGCCATCAGGGCAATTATTATTCTATTTCGGAGGAAAACAATTGACAAAACCCCTCATTATCGTTGAGTCACCAACAAAAATAAAGACATTGAAAAAATATGTGGGAAAAGAATTTAATGTTGCAGCAAGCGCAGGACATATCAGGGATCTTCCAATCAAAACCCTGGGTATTGATATAGAAAAAAAATTTAAAGCTAAATATGTTAATATAAAAGACAAATCCAAAGTCATTGCAAATTTAAAAAAACTGGCCAAGGGTGCTAAAGAAATTTATCTTGCTCCTGATCCTGATCGTGAAGGTGAGGCCATTGCCTTCCATATCATGGATATTCTAAAGGAAAAAGACAGAATTTTTCATCGTGTTCTTATCCATGAATTAACAAAAAAAGGTATTCAAAAAGCATTAAAACAAACCTTGAAACCAGATGCTGATAAATATGACTCCCAGCAGGCTAGAAGAAAACTAGACCGGCTGGTTGGGTATCAAATTTCTCCTTTATTATGGCAAAAAGTCCAGAGAGGGCTTAGTGCAGGAAGAGTTCAATCCGTTGCCGTTAAGATTATTTGTGACAGGGAAAGACTAATTCGAAAATTTGTTCCTGAAGAATTCTGGACTATTACAGCAGACCTTCTTGCACAATTTCCTCCTAAGTTTAATGCCGGTCTCATTAAAATTGACAATAAAAAAACAAAGATCGAAAATCAAAAACAGGCTTCAAATATTTTAAAAGATTTGGAAAATGCACAATTTGTTATCCATGAAATAA
>JABIYQ010000007.1 GCA_018702715.1 Desulfobacula sp.
CCTGACCCCACCTGAAAGACGCAACTATGCAAGCCTGACCCCACTTAGGATGCAAGCCTGACCCCATTTAACGTATTTGGATGAAAAATTGCTCATATACAAGGCGCAAGAAATTTTGAAACCGGAGTGTACTCCTGTACATGAGGTTTCAAGATTTTGCAGCAACGCAGTAGATGAGTGGGTTTTCGTTCAAATACTATTTAAAATATTGTTTTAAAATCATTTGTGCATAAGCACTTGCCCTTGTTCCAATATACTTTCTATGGCCGACAACAATGGATATAGCAATTTTTTTATTTGTATTTTTCTGGTTTCCAAAACCTGTAAACCAGTCATATTTAACAGTATTACCCTTGTTATTGAGAGATCCCGTCTTCCCGCCAATCAAAAGCGTTGAAAGCACTTTGTCTTTAGAAGTTCTTCTAAAGTATTTTTTAGCAGTCCCCTTTGTTACCGTTTGTTGAAGCAATTTAATCATGGTTGTTGCTGTTTTAGGTAGTATGACTGTTTTATAAGGTTTAATTTTGTTTTTGTAAATGATCTGGTCATCTATTCCCGTTACCTTCTCAACAATACTGGGTAAAATCATATGGCCCGAATTAACAATTGCCGAGATAAGCATGGCACCAAATATCGGTGAAATATTTGTATCCGTGTTAAACCCTGATCCTAGCTCGGCCAGATGGTATTCTTTGTTGCCCGTTTTAAATGTGCCCGACAAAAAGGGTAATTCAAAATCAATAACCTTGTTGAATCCAAAAGCATCAGCATAAAGAGTCAATTTTTCTTTTCCAAGATAATTTTTCCCTATTTTGCCAAACACAGGATTTATGGATTCGGCAAAAGCCTTGGAAAATGTGGTTTTATGGGTATATTTGTTTTTAATGTCCTTGAGCTGGCGTTTGTATAAGGTGTGCTTATTTCCATTAAAATACAAAGAAGTTTTAGACGTATACCCCAGGGTTTCAACAGCCGCGGCCGCTGTTACAATCTTAAAAATACTTGCCGCAGGAAAGTTTGAAGCTATACAGGGATTAGTATCAGGGTTTTCAAGATCAAATCCAGCCATGGCAATAATTTCCCCCGTATCAGGTTCCATAACCACTATGGCAATCCGCTGTGGTTTCCCCCGGGTAAGCGTTTTGAGGCGGTCCATCAGGGACAATAAATATTGTTGAAGACTGATATCAATGCTCGTGAAAATTTGATAGCGTGAGTTGGGGGGAGTGTCCGCAAAAAAGATGTTTTTATCTGTTTTGTGGAATTTTGTTTTACTGATAATCTGGGTTAATTGATTTTTTGATAATTGGACCTGTTTTTTTTCTCCTAAAATATATCCTGTTTGAAAATTTCTCCAGGAGTTTTCACTCATTTTACTGGATTTCCAGGCATAATTTCTCGATCAAAACCGGATAATACCAGATTTTTTTTATTATTGGCAGCAAGGATCATCCCCTGGGATATTTCTCCCATAAGCGTTGCTTCTTTTAAATTTGCCACGACAATGACCTGTTTGCCTATAATCTGATCTGGACTATAATCCTTTGCAATGCCGGCAATGATTTGTCTTTCTTCGGCACCCAAATCTATCGTAAGCTTTAAGAGTTTTTTTGATTTTTCAATTTTTTCAGCACTTAGGATGATCCCGGTTCTTAAATCAATTTTTTCAAAATCTTTAATCTGGTTTAAAGGGCTTTGTTTGTGGGGCGGTTTCTCTGGGTTTGCTTTTATCACCATCAATCCTGGGAAATAAGCTATCAGGTTTTGGCAGTATCCAGCCTTTTTTAATCTGTCCCCAGTCAGATACTTCTTTAAGCGTGTAAAAACCTTTATTTTCTTTTTCCATACCAAGGGTTTTTTGCATCTTTAAAGAAGTTTGGGGCATTATGGGATAGATCAGGCATGAAACAACCCTTAAGCCCTCTATGAGATTATAGAGAATCGTTTCAAGAATAGGAATATTTGCATTTTCCTTGGCCAGAGCCCAGGGTTTATTACTATCAATATACTTATTCATGATGCTGATAAATTGCCAGATGGCCCCGATTCCCTTGTTGAATTCACAAAGTTCCATGGCTTTTTTAAAATCATCAATGGCTTGACTGGCATCAGATGACAAGGACAGTTTCTTTTCTTTTTCAATGTTTTTGTCCGCACCTTTTACCACGCCCTTAAAATACCTTGTGTTCATGGAGAGGATTCTTGAAAAAAGATTTCCCAGATCATTGGCAAGGTCGGCATTAATCCTTGATATAATGGTTTCTTCCGTGAAATTGGCATCCAGACCGAAAACCATTTCACGCATCAAAAAATATCTAAAGGAGTCCACTCCATAGCCATTGGTAACCTTGACAGGATCCGTGACATTGCCGATACTTTTTGACATTTTACTACCTTTGACGTTCCAGAACCCATGGACGTTCAGACCGTCATAGATCGGGATGCCGGCAGCTTTCAACATAATAGGCCAGAAAATTCCATGGGGTTTGATAATATCTTTGGCAACAAAATGCCGGGTGGTCGGCCAGAATTGTTTAAACAGTTCACCATCTGGATAGCCCAGGGCTGAAACATAATTCACAAGTGCGTCAAACCATACATAGGTGACATAGTCTTTGTCAAAGGGCAGGGTGATTCCCCAGGTCAATCGGGATTTTGGGCGGGAAATGCAAAGGTCTTCCAAAGGTTCTTTTAAAAAAGAAAGAAGTTCATTTCTGTACTGGGCCGGCCGGATAAAATCAGGATTGGTTTTGATGTGGTTTATCAGCCATTCCTGGTATTTGCTCATCCTGAAAAAATAATTAGATTCTTTTATGACGGTTGGCGCAACTCCATGGTCCGGGCATTTGCCGTCAAAAAGTTCCCTTTCCTGGTAAAACCGCTCACACCCAAAACAATAAAGCCCTTCATAGCTTGAAAAGTAAATATCTCCGGAATCATAAATTTTGGAAAGAATCGTTTTAACGACAGTTATATGATCTGGATCAGTTGTCCGGATAAAATGATTGTTTTTTACATTTAATATTGGCAGAAGGTTTTGAAAAAGTTTGCTGATTTTATCAGCATATGCTTTAGGTGTTGTTTCCTGGGCCTGGGCCGCCTGAACAATCTTGTCCCCATGTTCATCAGTCCCCGTAAGAAAAAATGTTTCATAGCCATCCATTTGTTTAAATCTTGTTGCAACATCAGCTGCAATGGATGTGTATGCATGCCCCAGATGGGGTTTTGCATTAACATAATATATAGGGGTGGTAAAAAATTGTTTTTTTTGGGTCATTATTTTCGATGTCCTGTGATCGATTTGTCAAGTTGTCCGGTTTTTTTTTCTATCTCAGTTTTATCCTCTAAACGAATTGTCACGCTCTCTTTTAATACATTCTGTCGGACTATCGTCCCTTTTCCTTCTTCAATAGTAATCTTTTTTCCCAGTTTGGGCATCTCGCATTTAAGACGTTTATAGGTTTCATTCTCAAAGGTCAGGCAACACATTAATCGACCGCAAACCCCTGAAATTTTTGCAGGATTCAGTGACAGGCCCTGTTCTTTTGCCATTTTTATGGAAACCGGTTCAAAGGTATGCATAAAAGAAGAACAGCAAATTTCTCTTCCACATTTGCCCATGCCACCGCAGTGTTTTGAAAGGTTGCGAATGCCCACCTGCCGCATTTCAATTCGAATGGAAAAATTTTTTACCAGAAGTTTTATTAATTCCCTGAAATCAATCCTGCCGTCAGCTGTGTAAAAAAAGGTCATTTTTTTTTGGTCAAAGGTACTTTCAACACTGAACAGGTTCATGAGAAGATTTAAATCATCAATGCATTGTATGCAAAATTCAAAGGCCTGCTTCTCCGTTTTTTTTATTTCTTCCCTTCTAAGAAAATCTTCTTTGGTGGCCATACGGACAATCTGTTTTAGTTTTTTTCCCGTATGGTCAGCTTCAACAGGTGGTATGGCAATTTTGCCAAAGCCAAGGCCCTGTTCTGTTTCTACTATAACAGGGTCACCTTCTTTCAGTACAAAAGCACTGCTTTTGAAATCATATATTTTACCTGCTGTTTTAAATTTAACTCCAGCAATTTTAATCATAAATCAACTTTCCTTTGTGAATAACAATTGTAAGGAAAAATCTATCCAATGTTAATCTGAGTGTGCTGTTTGCGGTTAGCCTTTTTTCTGTTTTATAAAGCTCTTTGATCCATTCGCTTATTTTTTTTATTTCAACATGCTTACTAATATCTGCAAAAACGTCAAAAAAATCAAGGTTAACAATTTTTTTCGGATTAAATTTAAAAATTATCAAGTCCCGCAAAAATATCTTCATGATGGCAATAGAGTCATTAACAAGGTCAGGATCAGTACTTAATTTTTGGGATAACATCAATCCTTTTGATATGCAGTCATGGGTTTGTGTTTTAATAATGTCGGAAAGGGTATTCAATAACCACACCCTTCTTTTTATCCAGTTTTGGTTCTCATTATCAGAATCCAGATTTAAATACATCATTGCTTTTTTCATGTCTGAATCTGCAGTTTTTGATGCAATAAGGGCCATTTGTCTGTCAATTTTGAACTCCTTGATCAGATATTGCACAATAAGCTTGTCCGTCAATGGTTTAAACCGGATGATGCGGCACCTTGAAATAATTGTAGGCAAAAGAAAAGAAGTTTTAAAGGCAATTAAAATAAAAAATGTTTTTTCAGGCGGTTCTTCAAGCATTTTTAATAATGCGTTCTGGGCCTGGACATTCATTAGATCAGCACTTAGAATTAAAACCATCCTGAATCTGGCCTCATTGGGTCTATAAGCAATGGTCAATCCCATTTCACGAATCTGGGAAATGGAAATTATTTTTTTGCCTTTCTGAAGATCGATAATATGGATATCAGGGTGGGCGCTTGCACTTATCTTGTTACAGGGTTTGCAATGATCGCAGGCAATTTGTTCGTTGCTTAAACAATTACACCCTTTGGCAAAAAAAAAGGCGGCTTCTTTTTTGCCCGTATTTTCATTCCCTGAGAAAAGAAGGGCATTGGGAATTTTTTTTGTCTGGATGATATATGTTAATTCAGATACAACCTGGGCTTGATATTGCAATTGCATTTGATCAAAATCGAGCCTGGTTTGATCAATACCCATTTGTTAATAATCCACCCGCTCCTTTAATTCTTTGCCGCATTTGAAAAATGGAAGACGTTTAGGAGGAATGATAACTTTTTGACTGGTTTTAGGATTTCGACCTGTGTAGCTTTTGTATTTTTTGATATGAAAACTGCAAAAACCTCTTATTTCAACACGTTCTCCCTTTATAAATGAATCGGAAAGCGAGTCAAAAAATATTTTAACGACCTCTGTTGCTTCATCCTTTGTCAGGCTTGCTTTTTCTTTTATTGTAGAAATTAATTCAAGTTTATTCATGTGGCCTCTTTTTATATTTGATAATACAATTTTATTATATTTTTTTATATAATTCTAATTAAAATTTGATAAAAAGTCAAGGGGTTATGATAAAAACTCAGGGAGTTTTTCAACATTGTTTTCATCAACCTCAACCCCGGCATATTGTCCTAAAACCTCTATTTTAATAACAACACGACCTTTGCCTTTATGTCGGGTAAATTCACCTTTTGCCCCTGCCATGGGACCATTTATAATCATAACAGGGTCACCTCTTTTTAAGCGGATATTGATGCCCGTGATGAGATCCATGCTGGTACTTGTCACAATTTTTAAAGATTCAATCTGAGATGGCGGGATGGCCAGGGGACCTGATTTGTTTCCCAATAGCCTGACAGCACCGATTGTTTTTAAAACCTGTAGCTGGTTAGCTGCTTCAAATTTTGATTTCACAAAAACATATCCCGGGAAAAGGGGGATTTCTATCATAAGATTTCTGTCTTTGCGACTGCTTTTACGCTTGATTTTAGGCAAAAATGCCTCAATCTTTTTTTTAACAATAGCAGAGTGTACGGTTTGCTCAAAGTTGCTACGTGTCAGAAGGGCAAACCAGTTTAGGCCATCATTCATTTTGTTCCAAACTCTCCGATTCCATGAAGATTTATAAGAAAGGTAATACTCTGATCATTACTTGATTCAGAAAAAAAGAGATTCATTGTCCAGCAGGATTTTTTTATGCTGACTCCTGCGCGGGTTTCCACTGTTTTATTTCCATCTAGATTTTTTTCAATAGAGCAATATGCACTTAGTTCATTGGTCAATTTGACATCA